>LUOC01000001.1 GCA_001626655.1 Fidelibacterota bacterium REDSEA-S14_B6
CGACATGATATTGAGGATTGCCACAAGAGCCACGAGGGCAAAGACGACTGTTATGGGATACTTCTGAAGAGAGAGCCAGGCGAAGAGGTTCCTGTGGCGCTCCTCCCACGTGGACGGAAGAAGAGGGTAATTGAGAGCTTCATCCAGCACGCCGGCGACGGCATCGGTATCGTCCAGACCATCGAGGGAAAGGATTTCGCCTGTGATCAAATCCCTGTAATTGAAGAGCCTCTGCGCGGCATCCAGATTGATATAGACAATCGATTCATCATATTCGTTCAACCCCGTCTCATAGATGCCTTTGATCTCGAACTGGCCGATTCTCGGGGCGCGCCCCGGTTTCCCCAAGGAAGAGAGGTCCATGAGCGTCATCCGGTCGCCGATCTCTGTACCAAGGTTTTCCGCTAAGGCTGCCCCGATGATGATCCCCGACCGCCGGCTGTCCGCACCGTCGAGATC
The DNA here is from genome assembly GCA_001626655.1 of Fidelibacterota bacterium REDSEA-S14_B6. Lineage (GTDB taxonomy): Bacteria > Fidelibacterota > Marinisomatia > Marinisomatales > S15-B10 > S15-B10. The sequence goes on from LUOC01000001.1 coordinate 460, forward strand.
GAACTCGCCCTCGACGATATTTTTCCATGTCCCGATCACCGTCCGGGATGCTTCTCCATCGAAAGCTTCGACGAAAACAGCTTCAGCCCTTCCCCGAACTCGGGCCGTCGCGGCATGGTTGATGTAAGGAAGCCTCCCGGAAATCTGCGGTGTTGCTGCCACGATGGAATCGAGCTGCGGCTGTGACTCAGCCACTGGATCGCTGAGGAATCCCTTCACACGAATGTGACCATCAAAACTGATGATCTTTTCCTGAACCTCCCGCTCGAATCCGTTGAGAATCCCCAAGGTAAGAATCAGGACGGCGATGCCGATGGCCAGCCCCGCGATGGAGAGGTAGCTGACGAGGGATATAAAACTGAGGTTATGTCCCGAGCTTAGGTGACGGCGGGCAATTGAGGAGAGGAGCCTCATCGCTACTCATCGTCTTGCGGTCGCATGGCTGGAAAGAGGATAACATCCTTGATGTTTGTCTTTCCGATAAGGAGCATGGTCAGCCGGTCGATGCCGATGCCGACCCCGCCGGTGGGCGGCATGCCGATCTCCATCGATTGCAGATAATCTTCATCGAGCGATTGCGCCTCTTCATCGCCCCGCTCCCTCAATTCAACTTGCGCTTCGAACCGTCGTCTCTGATCGACAGGATCATTCAGTTCACTGAAAGCGTTGGCCAGTTCGGCCCCTCCCACAAACAGTTCGAACCGTTCCACGATCGACTCGTCACCATCCCTTCGCATCTTTGCCAGTGGAGAGATAACCTTCGGATAATCGGTCACGAAAGTGGGCGCCATCAGATTCGGTTCAACCAGATCGCGCATGAGTACTTCGTGAGCAGATCCATGTAGCTCGAACGTTCAAACTGTTTACTCAAGTCGATGCTCCCGCCTTCCACCTCCAGCTTGGTAACACCCACCGCTTCCGCCGCGGTACGGATGAGTGACTCCACGAAGTCCATCAGAAAGTGATAATCGACGTACGCTTTGTAGAACTCGAGCATGGTGAATTCGGGATTGTGGTTACGATCCATCCCTTCATTGCGAAACACTTTCGAGATCTCGTACACACCATCAAATCCGCCGGCGATCAGCCGTTTGAGGTATAACTCGTCGGCGATTCTCAGATAGAGCGTCTGGTCGAGAGCATTGTGTTTGGTGACGAAAGGCCGCGCAAATGCTCCGCCATAGAGCGGTTGTAAAACGGGCGTTTCTACTTCAACGAAGCCCTCGTCGTCAAGGAATCTCCGAATCGGTAGCGCTGTTCCTTGTCCTTGAAAGCGTGATAAACTTCGCCGTCCTTCTCTTTCCCTCCCGGAAGGGGACGGATACTCTTCGAAAGGAGCTGAAGCTTTGCACAACTGACGCTCATCTCGTCAGTCTTTGTCCTGAAAACAGTGCCGCTCACACCGACGATGTCACCGATGTCCAACAACTTGAACATGGCATAGGACTCTTCGCCGACCTCATCACGTTTGATGTAAACCTGAATCCTGCCGTCCTGATCCTGAACGTGAAAGAAAGATGCTTTCCCCATCTTCCGGAGGGAGACGATTCGTCCGGCAATGGTGACTGGGGAGTCGGCCAGATCATCAAAGTTTTCGAAAATCTCGCCTGAATGGTGGGAGACATCAAACTGATAGGGATAGGGATTGACCCCCATCTCTCGAAGTTTTTCCAGCTTCTCCAACCGGAAGTCCATAATCTGCTTCAAACTTTGCGTTCTATCAGAAGACACTCTAACTCTCCGCCATTTCAGCCTTCGATTTACCAGTCGCTGACATCAGTAGATACGCCTTGATGAACTCATCCAGATCGCCGTCCATCACCCTCTTGCCGTCCCCCACTTCAACTTTGGTCCGGTGATCTTTTACCATGGTGTAGGGGTGAAAAACGTAGGAGCGAATCTGGCTCCCCCAGCCGATATCTGTCTTCTTGCTCTCGAGTTCCTTGATGGATTCCGCCTGCTCCTCGAGATATTTTTGGTACAGATTCGCCTTGAGAATTTTCATGGCGCTTGCTTTGTTCTTGTGCTGCGATCTTTCGTTTTGACACTGAACAACAATGCCGGTCGGATTGTGCGTAATTCTAACCGCCGAGTCCGTCTTATTTACATGCTGGCCGCCGGCGCCGCTGGCGCGATAGGTATCGATCCGGAGGTCGTCAGGCTTGATCTCCACCTCAATCTCCTCATCAGTGGATGGGTAAACAAAGACCGAAGCAAAGGAGGTGTGGCGCCGATTGGAAGCGTCGAAAGGTGATATTCGAACAAGCCTGTGAACACCCACTTCCGCCTTGAGCAGTCCGTAAGCATACTCGCCCTTGACCTCGATGGTGATATCTTTAATACCGGTCTCATCTCCGGGCTGAAAATCGATGACTGAGCTCGAAAAACCTGTCCGTTCGATCCATCTGTCGTACATCCTGTAGAGCATCTCAGCCCAGTCCTGCGATTCAGTCCCGCCGGCGCCGGGGTGGATCGTAAGAATGGCGTCGCTCTCGTCTTCCGCGTCCCCCAGCATCAGCCTCAGTTCCAGATCGTCAACGATTCTTTGGAAGGCCTTTAGTTCAGATTGAAGCTCCTCCTTCGATGACGAATCTTCTTCCTCCTCTAGAAAGGTGAGCAGCACCTCGCAGTCGTCCCGCTTCCGCTGAGCCCCATCCCACAGCTCCAGTTCCTTCTCGATCATCGAAATCCTCTTAAGGGTTGACTGTGCTGTGGACGAATTATTCCAAAAGTCTTCACGGACGGTCTTCGCCTTCAGCTCGGTAAGTTTCGTTTCCGAAGATGAAAGGTCAAAGATACCCCCGAAGATCGCCGTATCGGCCATCGAGTGTATGAAAAGTTTCTCGTAGTTCTGAAATGTCCATGACGCTAAAACTCGGGGGCGAAATTACGGTCGTACACCGTTAACTCGCTACTCACCGGAACTGACAAAGAGGTTTTCATCAAGAAAGCGCTTGAGGGAATACTGATCAAGGTTTAGCTGAAAGACGCCGTTCACTGCCACAGAAATCCGTTTTTTCTCTTCCGACACCACGATAGCGATGACGTCCGTCTCCTCACTGATCCCGAGAGCGGCACGGTGGCGTGTCCCCATTTCAGGATCGACCATATCACTCTCCGTCAGCGGCAGGATACACTGGGCCGCTTCGATAATGTTGTTCTGAATAATCACGGCGCCGTCATGGAGCGGGGACTGAGGATTGAAGATGGATACAAGGAGGGGCGAACTCACTTCCGCTTTGACGGGCGTTCCCGCCTCTTTGATGTTCTTCAGGCCCGTGTCCCGCTGGAGAACGATGATGGCGCCCCACCCCCGCTCCTGCATCTGAATCGACGCCTTGACCACCGCATCGATGGTAGAAGAACTGCCGACCCTGAACAGTCGCTGGAAGAACCTAGTCGTGCCGACGTAGATCAGGAGGCGTCGAAGCTCCGGCTGGAACAGGATAACAAATGCCACCACCCACACTGTCTGAACCTGATCAACAATCCACGTCATTCCACTCATGCCGATCGCACGGAAAACGAACGACGACAGCAGAATGATGATGAGACCGACCAGCATCTGTCCCGCCCGTGTACCTCTGAAGTAGGTGTAGAGCTTGATGAACAGCCACGTCACGAGGAGGATATCCACAATGTCGAGGACGGTAATCGTGAGAAAGCCGATCTTGAACAGAGTCACGCCTCAGCTCCAATTCGGTGGATCGAATCGGCGATTGTTACCACACGCTTCATCTCTTTCACATCGTGGACGCGAACAATGTCAGCGCCGTTAAGTACCGCGGCAGTTACCGATGCCGACGTCCCTTCAAGTCGCTCACTCTCTGGAAGGTCGAGCGTCATTCCGATAAACGATTTCCGCGACGGCCCCACCATGAGAGGCAGACCGAGGTCGGAGAACCGACGCAGATCGCGAAGGATAGTAAAGTTGTGAACCGGTGACTTTCCGAATCCGATCCCGGGATCGAGAATCAGTCTGCTCCGCTCTATCCCCGACGATGTCGCGTACTCAATCCTCTCCTCGAAAAAAGTGTTGATTTCGGCCGTCACATCGCCGTAGTCCGGCGCACACTGCATATCCCGGGGAGTCCCCTTCATGTGCATCAGGACAACTTGCGCCTTACACTTTTCGGCGACAGCCGCCATAGATTCGTCGAATCGGAGAGCGGAAATGTCGTTAATGATGGAAGCGCCCAGTACAAGGCACGCTTCCGCCACCGCTGATTTATACGTATCGACGGAAATGGGGACAGAAATCTGAGGCGTCAGTTCTTGCAGAACCGGAAGGAGTCGCGCAATCTCTTGCTCTGCCGTGACCGGCTCGGCGCCGGGGCGTGACGACTCACCGCCCATATCGAGAATGTCCGCCCCTTCTTCCACCATTTGGAGCGCTCGGTCCACCGCCGCCTTCGGTGAAAGAAACTCACCCCCATCAGAGAAGGAGTCCGGTGTAACATTCAGGATGCCCATGATGAGCGTCCGCTCTTCGTTTAACAGTTCGTCGAAGGTTTTTGGCATGGAGGCCACTCCACTAGCGAGTGGTGTTGTCGGAGTATAAGTCGTCAGGCGGATTCTTCCGCCATCTTCTTTTTCTTGGAAGTCTTGGAGGCGGCCTTCTTAGCTTTTCCGTCCTTGGCGCCGTTAGCTCTCTTGGCACGACGTCGTCTCAACGTCTTTCCTTCCATGATCTTATCGAGATCATCACCGTCGATTGTTTCGTGCTTCAGCAACTCTTTCGCCACACGGTGAAGCGCCTTTTCATTCTTCTTCAGGAGTTTCAGCGCCTCTTCTTCAGCTTCGCGAATGATACGGGAAACTTCTTCGTCAATCTTGCGGGCGGTGTTTTCGCTGTAATCGCGATGGGTTGCAATTTCCCTGCCGAGGAAAATCTCCTCATCCTTTTTCCCGAATGTAAGCGGTCCCATGAGATTGCTCATCCCCCATTCGCAGACCATCTTTCGGGCCATCTCAGTCGCCACTTCGATGTCGTTCCCCGCTCCGGTGGTGAGCTCATTGAATATCAATTGTTCCGCCGCTCGGCCGCCCAAAAGTACTCTCAGCCGAGTGTCGATATACGATTGGGAATAGTTATGCCTTTCGTCCATGGGCAGCTGGGCTGTAACACCGAGAGCCCGCCCCCGAGGGATGATGGACACCTTATGGACAGGATCCGCTTTCGGCAACAGTTTCGCCATCAGTGCGTGACCAGATTCGTGATAGGCTGTCAGCTCCTTCTCCTCATCGCTGAGGATCATGCTCTTTCGCTCGACGCCCATCATCACCTTATCTTTGGCCGCTTCAAAGTCGTCCATTGAAACTTTTGATTTTCCATCTCGAGCAGCAAGAAGCGATGCTTCATTCACAAGGTTCTCGAGATCGGCACCCACCAGTCCCGGCGTCCCCTTGGCCAGCACTTCCATATTGACATCTTTTGCAAGAGGGATGTCCTCAGTGTGGACCTCCAGAATCCCCTTTCTGCCGCGGAGGTCGGGAATATCAACCACAACCTGCCGATCGAATCTCCCGGGCCGGAGAAGCGCGCTGTCGAGTACATCCGGCCGGTTCGTGGCCGCGATCAGAATAATGTTTGTCGTCGATTCAAATCCGTCCATTTCGACGAGGAGGGCGTTCAATGTCTGCTCACGTTCATCGTGTCCTCCCCCCAATCCGGCGCCGCGGTGGCGGCCAACAGCATCGATCTCATCAATAAAGATGATTGACGGCGCATTTTTCTTTCCCTGCTCGAACAGATCTCGAACTCGGGAAGCGCCCACACCGACGAACATCTCTACGAAATCGGCGCCGCTGAGGCTAAAGAATGGAACGCCTGCTTCACCGGCAACAGCCCTGGCGAGGAGGGTCTTGCCCGTCCCCGGAGGGCCCAGCAACAGCACGCCCTTGGGAATACGCCCGCCGAGCTTCTGGTAGTGCTCAGGATTCTTCAGGAATGTAATGATTTCGCTCAGCTCCTGTTTCGCTTCCTGGCATCCTGCCACGCGGTCAAAGTTGATCTTCGGCTTGTCCTCCACCCAGAGCCGGGCACGGCTTCTACCAAAATTGAACAGGCTGTTTCCGCCAACGCCGCCCTGCATACGCCGCATAATGAAAATCCAAAAAGCGATCAGCAACAGCCACGGCGCCATGCTCAATAGATAGCTGAACCAGTCAACCTTCTTTTCCCTGAAGCTGTAACGAACGGCATTTTTGTCCCACTCCGCCAGCACAGATTCATTCACATAGGGCAGTGTAACAACGAAGTTGCTGTACTCACCGACTTTCTGACCTTCACGAACGACCTCTTGCGGTTCCTTCAGTTTGCCATGAACCTCCTGCTCCACAACTTCAGCCTCAAGAATGGCTCCATCGGTAAGAAATTTCTGATACTCAAAGAACTGAATCTCCACCTCGTTTCGGCTGCCGGCCGTAAAGAGGTTAGATAGAAAAATCGCCGAAATTAGGATGACCACCCAAACAAGGGAGGTCTTTCCGGCC
>LUOC01000010.1 GCA_001626655.1 Fidelibacterota bacterium REDSEA-S14_B6
CGACGGAACCATCTACAATCAGCTCGCGTTGAGGCCTGAGTTCAAGCTCGGGAAGCTCGGCATTGGTCTTGACCTTGTTCTGTACGTCGACAACGAAGGGAACATTCGTAAGGACGAATGGGACGAGGCGAGCGACTTCATGGATAAGTTCCTTTATGTAAGGTGGGGCGAAGAATCCGATCCTGTCTGGTTCAAGGTGGGATCGCTTGAAGGCGTCACCATCGGTTACGGCGGTCTGCTGTCCGGCTATTCCAACATGATGGAGTTCCCCACTGTCCGCAGGGTGGGGCTCAACAGCGGCGTCAACTTCGGTAATTTCGGCACCGAGCTGTTCATGGCTAATGTGAAAGATTTCGGAAGAGGGGGGACGCTGCTCGGGCTCAGGGGGACGTTCACTGTTTCCGAGAATCTCCCCATAACGCTCGGCGTCAATTTTATCACCGACATGAATCAGTTCTCCGGACTCAAGGATGCTGACGGCGACTCGTACCCTGACATCTTCGACGACTTTCCGGACAGCACCAACCTCTGGAACGACACCGATCGTGACGGCCTCCCCGATCCCCACGCAGGTCTGGACAGCTCCCGGTGGGATATAGATGCTGACGGCGACAACATCTACGATCTTCTGGACGATTCTCTATCCCTTAAGCCGATCCCCTTCAGTATTGAAGAGAACAAGAGCGTGGCCAACGGATTCTCTGTCGATATCGGTTATCCTATCGCCAGCGGAAAGAGCTTCAGCCTCATGGTCTACTCCGAGTTCAACCGGCTCAGCTTTCCGGCCGTTGAGACAGACCAGTTCAATCGTCCGGCAAGAAGCGGGACCGGAATCACTGTCCCCGGTCTGCGGGCCAGTCTGTTAGGTTTCGTCAACCTCAGCGTGGAATACAGAATTAAGAACGACTATTTTCTTCCCCAGTTCTTCGATCAGGCCTACGATCTAAACAGAATCCTGCCGGTCTATTCGGACACCGGTACCGTCGTCTACACGAAGGATATGCTTGTTTTCGCCGATACGACCACCGCCATCAACACGAAGGGGTACTTCGGCTCAATGGGGTTCAATCTGCTCAGTCTTGCCACTTTCAACGCCTCCTATGCCAACATGGTGGCCGACACTACCAAGTTCAGGAGCTTCCACGCTACGCTGATGGTGAACACGGAGAACATCCCAAAACTGAGTGTGGCTCAAGCATATTATCAGCGCAACAATGATGAAAACCCCTTCGATTTCGAGAACCCCTCCGTCAACACTGTTCTCGGTTATCGTCTCGGTTACGAGGTGTCGAAAGGAGTGAGTGTTGTCTGGGACTTTCGACAGTTCTATCGTGATACCGGAACAGGACTCGAACCGGTGAAGCAGACGACCATCGAGACAGTCTTTGATTTCTGACGCCGCCATGTCTGAAAGCGATATCAAGACTGTCCTCAAGTTCGATTTCGGCAGGAAGGGATTCGACAAGGCGGCGACTTTTCTGATTGTGCTGGCAGCCGTGCTGGGCCTGCTTGGTGTCTATTTTGTCTATTCATTCTAATGTTAGGAGAGGAAATGAAACTGTCAATTGAATACTGCAGCGTCTGTCAAAGAACTTACTCTCCTCCCGTCCGGAGGCGGCGTGTTCGAGATCACCATGGATGGCGACACGATCTTTTCCAAGAAACAACTCGACCGGTTTCCCGATGACGGGGAAGTGCTGAAGCTTATTGCGTCGAGTTAGTACAGTCCTGGCGGCGCTTCTTGTGTGCCACCCTCTCGCCGCTCAAAAAGAGAGTGACGTCGTCGTCCTTTCAATCAAGGTCGGTGCAACCGTCGACGCCGCCGAAAACGCCTTCATGAATCTCTTTCCCGATGTGCAAGGCTTTGAGAGCGCCCAGTTCTACAAGCTGTCCGAGAACCGCTACGTAGCGAAGATCGTTTACGTAGATCGAACCCGAAGAAAGCTGAAGAAACGCCGCTACTCCTGGAAACAGTTTCAGCAGTTGAAGTACCGCGCCGGAAGCCATCCGGCCATTACCGAGGAGCAGCGGGAACAGCAGTTGGACTATCTCACCTATCTCAGAACGCACAACATAATGGAAGATATTCCTCCGAGCACGTTCTGTACCATAAAGCATGAGAGCGGCCGGCGGTTTACCGGCACGTTTGTGAAATATGAGAATAGAGAGATCACATTTCAGTCTCTCACAAAACGGCTCAAGTTTCCCATTGAGGAGCTCGTCTCCATCACCTACCGCCCTTTTGTGGATGACGGTCAGCTCTGGAAGAAATGGGCCGCCTTTGGAATCGGGGCCGTCGCGGGGACGTCAATTGCCGAAGTATGGAACAGTCAGAAATCGCCGCGGATAGATATTGTATGGTATAACCGGTTTCTCGGGATGGGGATCGGCCTACTTTTCGGGAGCGAAATGTTCGAGGCTGTTTCCGTTATCACATCGCCGGATCAGGTGTTAGCCCTCACACCGGAAGAATTGGCAAAAATCAATTGAAACATCTACATTCATGCTAGACATGTCCCAACGGAGGTTAACAGATGGCTGAGGAACAGAGCGCGGAAATCGATGCACAGAAAGAATTTCTCATGGCGAAGATTAATGAGATGACGGATGGCGTCGCCCCGGGATACGGTGAAGCTTTTCTTGAAGAATTGATGAACCGCCTCGAGAAGACCGTTTCTGAATTCAACGAAGAGGTGACCGCCCTTCTCGAGACACTGAAGTCTCAGTCGGTTGAGAGGCATGAGAAACTTCAGGAGATGATCGAGCATGGAGGGGAAGCGCCGAAGCAGGAGCCGGCATCTGGAATGTCCTCCGCCGAAAGTGAGATGAGCGACTGGGAGAAACGGCTCGAATCCGGCGGGGAGGCGGCGGCAAAGGACGAGGCTCCCGCTGAAAAGGCCGAAGAAGAGGAAGAGGGGGAACCGAAGAAGAAAGGCCTCTTCCGCAGGAAAAAGAAGAAGAAAAAGAAGAAATAACTTTCCGGACTAAGGCTCAGTCCCTCTCGTCTGCATCTTGAGCCGGACCTCATTTCCAACGCGATGAAATGGGGTTATTGAGCCGACCTTCACAACCTGACCCCAACCAATTTCGCCCCCCCTCATCCCAACCTTCTCCCCTAGGGAGAAGGAGGATCGGCGCCGGAACGTATATAGAGGTTAATTTCGGAAGCAATCTGTATCATGAGATCTCAGATGGATAAGTCTCTATGTGGCAGGTCGAGCTTTCCGGAGGGTTTTCCTCTCCCCCCCCAGGGGAGAGGATGAAGGTGAGGGGGGATTAGTTTCGACCTAGATCAATGGCGGCAATGGAAAGATAAAACCGGAAGAATCTCAGGCATATCAGCTCTAAATGTCACGGTCTCAACGCCGAGAAGAAGCACATCCCTTCATCGACGTGGGCATGATCGGAGCGGGAGACTTGCTGGAAGCCGGCCTTCCCAAGGAGCACCTCGATCTGTACGGGGTCGGACAGCACTCCCT
>LUOC01000100.1 GCA_001626655.1 Fidelibacterota bacterium REDSEA-S14_B6
CCTTTGGGCTTGAATCGCTTCACTTCGTACTGCCTGAAGTGACACATGATGGGCGACAGATACGCTTTCCTGCTCCTGAACTTAAACAACGCCGGCGACATAATGACGAGTCCCGCCGGAATTCGCTCCAGTGCGAGGTGGAACGCCAAGGTACATCCCATACTGAAACCGATGACAAAAACTTCGTCGAACTCGCGGGAGAGCCGATCGTACCCCTGTTCCACCGCATCCATCCAGTCCCGGTAAGAGGTGGAATTGCAATCTTCCACTGATGTGCCGTGACCGGGCAACAGATCGGCGCCGGCCGTCAGACCGTGGGAGGCGAGGAACCTCCCCAGTCCATCAAGTTCAAAAGTACTTCCGGTGTAGCCGTGAATGAGGTAACAGGCCGTACCGCTGCCGCCGTCGTATCTGAAAGGTTCGGAAGAGATTCGCGACGTCAGCAGATCGTTCACGCCAGCACGCTCTCCATAACACGCAGCGACCGAACTTCCCTCAGCCCCTCCACATGGAAACTGATGTATTCCGCTAGAAAGTTGCCCACCTCTTTTCGCTCTTTTGCCCCGCAGGCAATTTCGCTGAGGGAATCGAGGTCGCTCCGCGTTAGCTTCCGGAGAACGGTGAGCGCTTCAGGCGACACGCTTCGTCCTGAACCGGAAATGCAGTCGCCGCAGACCAACTCCCCGTATCCGAGAGAAAAGAAAGCGCTTGTCATCTCCTTCTGACAGTGGGGGCACTCGGACAGATGGGGCCGAAATCCAAGAAGCGACAGGAGGGCAATCTCAAAGTACCAGAAAATCCGATTGAGGTGTCCTCCGCTCCGATCAATAGTGTCAAGTATCTCTTCAGTCAGATGGAAGAGCTCGGCGTGTCGCTCTTCGCCTGTAACTGTTCTATCCACAAGCTCCACGACGGCAAAACCGTAACTCAGTTTTTTCATATCGTTTTTCAGCGACAGCATCGGTCGGTCGAATTCCGCCTTGGAGAAAATCTGCAGTTGACGCTTCGGATTATGATAAAAGCTGAGAGCAATGCAGTTCATGGGCTCCAGATAGCCGCTCTGGAGTGTCTTGGACGTTAGTACACCTTTCGCAATGATCGAGAGCTTCCCGAAATCGCGCGTGTAACAGCGGGCGATCTTGCTTGTATCACCGTAGTGAAAACTTTTCAATACGATTGCGGCGGTCTTCTCGAGAGGCATCAGTGAACCAAAGTGTTTATGTAACTAGTGTTCTTGTGTTCAAGAGCGTACATGATCGACTGACAACCCACGACACAGTAACACTGTAACTCCTAAACACATGATCAATACGCCTTCCCGAAGATCACTTCATGTTTGGCAGGTTTGCCGCTGTAAACACAGGTGAGGCCGTCCACCTCCTGCTCAAAGGGGATACAGCGGATGGTCGCTTTGGTCTCCTCCTGAATGGCTGCCTCCGTGTCGGGATCACCGTCCCAACCGCATTTCACAAATCCAGACGTGTCGGCGATGATCGATTTGAATTCGTCATAGGACTCCACAGAATAGGTATTCTCGTTGCGGAAAGTTTTAGCCTGTTCGTAGAGTGACTGCTGAATTTCTTTCAGCAGACGGGGCGCCTCTTTGGAGAGTTCCGCTTTCGGGAGTGTCATCTTTTCGCCCGTATCCCTTCTTACCACGGTGACTGAATTCTCTTTCATGTCCCGGCTGCCGACCTCAAGCCGAAGGGGAACACCCTTCATTTCCCACTCGTTGAACTTGAATCCCGGCGTCACGCCGGCGCGATCGTCAACGTGGCATCGGATACCGCGCTCAGCCATCTCCTTGAGCGGTGTTTCAAGATAATCGAGGACGCTCCCGATCTCCTCCTCACTCTTGCCGATGGGGACGGTGACGACCTGTTCGGGAGCAATGCGCGGTGGAAGGCGGAGCCCTTTGTCGTCGCCGTGCACCATCACGATAGCGCCGATGAGACGCGTAGACACGCCCCAGCTCGTTGCGTAAACGTGCTGTTCCTGATTCTCCTCATTCTGGAACGTGACATCAAAGGCTTTTGCAAAATTTTGACTGAGATTGTGGGAGGTTCCGGCCTGGAGGGCCCTCCGGTCACCCATCATCGCTTCGATGCAGTAGGTGTGTTCAGCCCCGGCGAATTTTTCAGCGTCTGTCTTCAGCCCCGTAAGGACTGGAATCGCCAGCTCGTCCTCGGCAACTTCCCTGTAAATCTCAAGAATCTTCCTCGCTTCCTCTTCGGCCTCAGCGGCGGTGGCGTGAGCGGTGTGACCTTCCTGCCACAAGAATTCTGTCGTCCGGAGAAAGAGCCGCGTCCTCATTTCCCACCGCACCACATTGGCCCATTGATTTATCAGGATCGGCAGATCGCGATAGGACTGAATCCATTTCTTGTACATGGCCCAGATGACTGTTTCGGAAGTGGGGCGGACAATCACCTCTTCATCGAGGGCCGAGTCGGGATCGACCACGAGCCCTTCACCATCGGGATCGGCGATCAGGCGGTGGTGTGTGACGACGGCGCACTCCTTGGCGAAGCCGGCTACATGTTCGGCCTCCTTGCTGAGAAACGATTTCGGGATGAAGAGCGGAAAATAGGCGTTTTCATGGCCCGTCTCCTTGAAACGGCAGTCAAACGCATCCTTGACCGACTCCCAGAGCGAGAAGCCGTAGGGGCGGATGACCATGGTTCCTTTGACGGGGCCGTAGTCCGCCAGCCGGGCCTTGATGATAACATCGGTGTACCACCGGGCATAATCTTCACTTTTTGCTGTTACACCTTTAGACATCTATTCGAGGGATCAGATCGGGAAGAATTTACTCTGACCGAGAGTATTATAGTAACGTCCGCCTGTCAGGCCGAGGCGAAATATGACGACAGTTCTTTCAAGGCGTGGTCAATGCCGTCGGCCCCGACGCCGCTGTTGGTTACCATCCTGAACCGAGCGGGGCCCACCGCAAAGAACTTTACACCCTTCTCCTTCATTGCTGTCACAACCTCATCGGGTCTCTTGGAGCCGCCTTCAAGTTCAGCATAAACGATATTTGTCTTAACCAAGTCCATCTGAACTGTCAGGCCGTCGATAGCGTCGATCCCCTCAGCAAGGCGGCGGGCGTTTGAGTGATCGAGTTTCAGTCTCTCGATCATCTCATCAAGAGCGATGATCCCGGCAGCGGCGAGGATGCCGGCCTGTCGCATACCTCCGCCGAGGCCCTTACGAATACGCCGAGCTTTGCCTATAAACTTTGCGGAGCCGCAGACCACCGAGCCGACAGGACATGACAAACCTTTGGAGAGACAGAACGAAACGGAATGGACGTTTTCGGTAAGGTCCTTCACCGTTGTCTCCAAAGCGACCGCAGCGTTGAAGATGCGCGCGCCGTCAATGTGAAGAGGGAGGCCGTGCTCCTGCCCAATCGCCGCAACTTCATCGATATATGCTTTTGTGAGCGGTGAGCCGTAACAGACGTTATGGCTGTTCTCCAAGCCGATGAGCGCCGTCTGGGGAAAGTGGACATTGTCGGGCCGGACCGCCCCTCTTATCTCATCGAGATCTATGGTGCCGTCATCGAAATTCTTCGGCGTCCTCGGATGGACACCGCCAAAAGCGGCGATCCCGCCGGCTTCGTACATGTATGTGTGCGCTTTGTCGCCAAGAATCACCTCAGTCCCCCGGTCACAGTGGGCAAGGACGGAGACGAGATTAGCCATGGTTCCGCTCGGTACTATGAGCGCCGCCTCCTTTCCAAAAACCGTTGCCGCTTTGGCTTCCAAGTCATTGATGGTCGGATCTTCTTCAAAAACGTCATCCCCCAGTTCTGCATCCAGTATCGCCTGACGCATGGAATCGGTCGGAAGGGTAACGGTATCGCTTCTCAGATCGACAGTATCCATATTATCTCACCTTTCGTGAAGACGAAATTTAGAAGTGACCTTCCGCTTTTCAATGAAAATGTTCGAACTCATGGTTAGATTCAAGGCATGATTTCCGAAAATGAGCTGAAGCGCCTCGCCCGTTTGAAACAGAGGAAACAGCGTCAGCAGACAAGGCGATTCCTTGTGGAAGGGGTCCGCCTTGCGGAAGAAGCTCTGGAAGCGGGGGTTGTTGAAACGCTCCTCCTCGTTTCTGAACCGGAAATGTCAGACCGCGTTGCCGCCCTCTTAAGAGCCGCCGAGAAAGTCGATGTTCCGGTAAAGGAGATTGATAGTAAGTCACTGAAGCGCCTCACAGACACCGTCGCTCAGCAAGGGGTTGTAGCTGTTGCGCGAATGCCTGAAAACCTTGAGTTGACTCCCAGTGACGGGAACTGGCTTTTCCTCGACCAGATCAGGGATCCGGGGAACCTCGGAACAATGCTCCGAACAGCCGACTGGTTCGGGGTTGAAAATGTGGCGCTCTCACCGGCAACAGCCGATCCTTACAATCCTAAAGTTGTCCGGGCTGGAATGGGGGCCCACTTCCATCTCAGGTTAGAGACGGAGATGTCTCTGGAATCCTTCAGTTCATCAGATTACACCGTTCTGGCGGCAGATCTGGACGGCGAGCCGATAGCTCACCGGGCGGTGAGCATCAGCTGAAGAGGGGATCACTCTTCTCCGGATCGATTCCCAGCTGTTTCATGGCAGAACCGACGGTATCTGAACCGATCTCTCCCCGAAGAGACAGTTCATAAAGTACAGCTAAGGCGATAATGGCGGCGTCGACTTCAAAATGGCTGCGCAGCGCTTCCCTAGTGTCGCTCCTCCCAAAACCGTCCGTCCCGAGACTCCTCAGCCCGCCGGGGACCCACGGTGCGATCTGGTCAGGTACAAGCTTCATATAATCTGATGCGGCGATGAAAGGGCCGCTCTGCTTTTCCAGTAGCTTCGTCACATACGGCTTTTTCGCTTTCTTGCCCGGGTGGAGGAGGTTCCACCGTTCGGCGGCGAGAGCGTCCTGCCTCAGGCATTTGTAGCTGGTGGCACTCCAGACGTCGGCCGACACGCCGAAATCTTTCCCGAGAATCTTTTGTGCTTTCAGAGCTTCATTCATAATGGCGCCGCTGCCGAGAATGTGTGCCTTCAGGTTCTTTTTCGCCGGGCCAACCTTAAACTTGTACAGCCCCTTTAGAATCTCACTCTCCGTTTTCGGTTTGAGGGAGGGCATTTCGTAGTTCTCATTGTGGAGGGTGATGTAGTAGAAAATATCCTCCCGATCCCGATACATCCGTTTCATTCCGTCTTGAATGATTACGGCAGTCTCGGAGGCGAAGGCGGGATCGTAGGCGACAACGTTTGGCACAGTCGCCGCCAAGATATGGCTGTGACCATCCTGATGCTGAAGTCCTTCACCATTAAGGGTTGTACGTCCGGAGGTAGCGCCGAGGAGGAATCCCCTGCCCCGGAGATCGCCGAACGCCCAGATGAGGTCTCCGATTCTCTGGAAACCGAACATGGAGTAGAAGATGAAAAATGGAATCATATCGACGCCGTGCGTGGCGTAAGCGGTGCCGGCGGCGGTGAAGCTCCCCATGGAGCCGGCCTCCGTTATCCCCTCCTCAAGAATCTGGCCGTCTGTCGCCTCCCGGTAATAGAGAAACATATCCGCATCCACCGGCTCGTAAACCTGACCGGCATGTGAATAAATACCGACCTGCCTGAACAGTGATTCCATGCCGAAGGTTCGCGCCTCATCAGGAACGATCGGGACGATTCGAGATCCCACATCCGGGTCTTTCAGCAGGGCGGCGAGAATGCGAACGAATGCCATTGTGGTTGAGACGGGCCGGTCGCTCCCTTCATGAAACTCCTTGAACAGGCTGTCTCCCGGGATGTCGGTACCGTTCACCAGCACTTTTCTTTGAGGCACAAATCCGCCAAGCTCGCGCCTCCGTTCAAGGAGGTACTCGATCTCAGGACTGTCATCGGGAGGGCGATAAAAGGGGGCGTCGTGTATCTTGTCATCACTGACGGGGATATCGAATCGGTCGCGAAAAATCTTTAGTTCCTCGTCGTTCAGTTTTTTCTGCTGATGAGTAATATTCTTCCCCTCTCCCGCTTCGCCCATGCCGTAACCTTTGATAGTCTTGGCGAGGATCACTGTAGGCCTGTCCGTCGTTTCTACGGCTTGCTTAAATGCAGCATACACTTTTTCTGGATCATGGCCGCCGCGACGCATTCTTTCGAGCTGTTCATCTGAATGGTCGTCTACCATTTCCAACAGTTCAGGATACTTCCCGAAGAAGTGCTCCCGAATATAACTGCCGGGCTCTACCACGTATTTCTGGTAGTCACCGTCCACCGCTTCCTTCATTCGTTGGATCAGGAGACCGGTCGTGTCTGCTTCCAGAAGGGGATCCCAATCGTCTCCCCAGATCACTTTCACCACGTTCCATCCCGCCCCCCGAAACACTGTTTCCAACTCCTGAATGATCTTCCCGTTACCTCTCACGGGGCCGTCCAGCCGCTGCAAATTGCAGTTCACCACGAATATGAGGTTGCCGAGCGCCTCCCTTGAAGCCAGAGTGATTGCCCCGAGCGCTTCGGGCTCGTCTATTTCACCATCGCCGAGGAATGCCCAGACTCGTTGCCTGGAAGTCTCCTTAATTCCCCGATCGCGGAGGTAGTGGTTGAACCGCGCCTGATAAATGGCCGAAATGGGGCCGAGCCCCATGGAGACAGTCGGAAACTCCCAAAAGTCCGGCATGAGCCAAGGATGGGGATATGACGACAGCCCTCCGCCTTCTTGAAGCTCCCGACGAAAGTTCTCCATTCGAGTACGATCGATACGCCCTTCTAGAAAGGCCTGCGAATAGATACCGGGAGAGGCGTGTCCCTGAAAGTATATCTGATCACCATCGAACGCTTCTCCCTTGCCGCGAAAGAAATGATTGAATCCGATCTGATAAAGCGTAGCGGCGGACTGAAACGTGGAGATGTGGCCGCCGATTCCTTCGAAATGCTTGTTGGCGCGAACCACCATCGCTGTGGCGTTCCAACGGTTGATGCTCTTGATCTTCCGCTCGATCTGCCTGTCGCCGGGGAAGGGCGGCTGATCGCTCAGCGGGATGGTATTGACATAAGGCGTATTGGCGTTGAACGGAAGTCGCACACCGAGCTCATGGGCTCTTTCGATCAGCTTTCTGAGAATGAACTGTCCCCGGTCCCGCCCCTCGTACTTCACTATCTCATCGAGGGACTGAATCCACTCTTCGGTCTCAGGGAGATTCGTGTCGGACAAGACAACGGGGGCGCCGCCGTTCTTCTTCAATTCTTCTGACATCTATACCTCATCATTAGTTTTGACGCAGTTAAGTAATTTATTGAGAAATCACCGCTCCATAAAGAATTCCATGTCTCGATCCGTCATCTTGGTTTTCCATCCTCGTTTCTTTAATTTCTCTCTCGCATGACGGAAACATCTCCAGAGATGAGCAAGGAACCGGAACCCCATGAGCGTAATTTTCACATCGAGAGGCGCGTTTATTCTCGTAACGCTATCGCTGCTGTTCTCCGGACTTTTGACGTCAGCGCTGATTCTGCTGATCGGCTCCACTGATCAGACTGTCCTACTCCCCGCTTCGCTGATCCTCGGTGAGCTCCTGCTCATCGTACCTCTTATTTGGATTCTGACAAGAAACTCTGAAAACCTCGGTCAGACTTTGCGGTTTAACAAAGTTCCCAAACAGACACTGCTTTTTTCCGTCGTGATCTCGTTCGGTGTGGTGGTGCTGGCCGATGAACTTGAACGTCTCATCGCCCGGTTCATACCGCCACCCCAGTGGCTGGATCAGTTGGGAAAGTTTCTGGCCGTGGATGATCCACTGGCGCTGACGCTGGTCTTCCTTGGGGCCGTGCCACTGGCGGCTTTCTGTGAAGAGATCCTGTTCCGCGGATTCTTGCAGCAGGTCCTCGAAAAACAGTGGCAGGATGTAACTCGGGCTGTGCTGGTGGGAAGTCTCTTTTTCGCCGTTGTCCATCTTGTCCCCTACTGGGCAATCCAGATATATCTTCTCGGTGTGGTGATGGGTTACATGGCGTGGGTCTCCAACTCTATATTCCCAAGCATGATTCTCCACGGGATCAACAACGGTGTCGCTTTCAGTTTCGCCAACTGGGGCGAAGCGTTTGAGGGGTGGTACAGCTGGAACGGGCACGTCTCTCCGGTGATCCTTCTCATTGGTGCTGTCATGGTCGTTTTCGGATTCCGGCGGTTCAGCCCGCCAGCGACAGCGGAGGTGACATCATGACCGCGCGGCCTATGGGACAATCGATGCTCGGCAGCGAAGTGGCTGTGCTGCTGGACACCTTCCGCCGGCTCCTCCGGCGCAAGGCGACCGCGAACCTCCGCCGCCTTATCGGCAAAACTCACGCGGCGGATATGGCGATGCTGTTCCGCTATTTCAACGATCCGGAAAAGAGTGCCATTTTCACGCTGATCCGTGAAGATCGTGAAACGACGGGCGAGCTTCTCAGCGAACTGGACGAAACATTGATCTCCGAACTGTTGACTCCGCTGGCGCCTCCTGAAGTGGCGACGATGCTGGAAGACATGGGTTCGGACGATGTGGCCGACATCCTGAACCTCCTCGAGGACGAACAGGCGAAGGCGATCCTTGAGACGCTTCAGCAGAAGGAGTCCGAGGAGCTGGAAGAGCTGATGGCTTACGCCGAGGACAGCGCCGGCGGGCTCATGTCGGTGGACGTCTTTTCTCTCCCCGAATCGACCAAGGCGATGGACGCCATTACGGCGATCCAGAGTTCAGAGAAGGCGGAGATGGTTTTCTACCTCTATGTTACAGATGAGGAATCCCACCTTACCGGCGTTGTCTCACTGCGGGACCTCGTGACGGCCCCCGCCGGCGCCGAGCTGAAAGCGATCATGGAAAAAGATGTGGTCTCCGTCACGGCGGAAATGGATCAGGAAGAGGTCGCCCGCATGGTTTCGAGATACAACCTGCTGGCTATCCCCGTGGTGGAAAGCGATACGACACTTCTCGGGATTATCACGGTGGACGACGTTGTGGACGTTATCCGCGAGGAGGCGACGGAAGATTTCCTGCAGATGGCCGGAATCGGCAAGGACAATTACAGCTGGTGGATGCGCAACGTGCAGCTTTCGCCGTGGGGCTGGGA
>LUOC01000101.1 GCA_001626655.1 Fidelibacterota bacterium REDSEA-S14_B6
ACCCAGATGACACCGTCGCAAACGCCTGTGCCTACTAGCGAGTCCGGGACCCCCGCGTAGACAAGAGGGGATAACTGGTCACCGATCAGTTGCTGAACGGCCATTTAGGGGTTCTCCTGCTTGGCGCCACTCCGGAAGGGATTCATGTTCACGCCGTTGGGTAGGTTGTGATACTTCTTGATCTTTTCGTGGAGCGCCATGATGCCGTAAAGCAGTGCGTCGGGGCGCGGCGGGCAGCCTGGAACGTAGACGTCCACAGGCACCACAAGATCTACACCTTTGAGCACGTGATAGCCGTACTGCCAGTAAGGCCCGCCGCTGGTGGCGCAACTTCCCATGGAGACGACATACTTGGGGTCGGCCATCTGTTCATAAAGCTTTTTGACACGCGTCGCCATTTTCAGTGTCACCGTTCCTGCAACAATCATCACATCGGCCTGGCGGGGTGACGACCGGGGCATCATGCCGATTCGTTCAAGATCGTGCCGAGAGGCGGCGGTGGCCATCATCTCGATAGCACAGCAGGCCAGTCCGAACTGAAAGTACCACGGTGAAGTGGCCCTTGCCCAGTTCACCAGCTTGTTCAACGGCGCCACAATTATGTCGCCGAGGCCGCTCTTTCCGTACTGTTCAGAAGTCATCTTTTAGTCCGTTATCTCTTCCGTTGTAATATAGACCGGTTTGTTGCCCATAAAATCGTGATGAGGAAGAATGGCGTATCCCTGCTGGTTCCGAGTCGGGCATGTGGAACAGGACGTTGTTCCGTTGGATCGGTGGCGCACAATATCCAGGATTTTGTCATCGGTCTCTCCGGCGCCGGCCACCAATTCCTCATCGGTCTCAACATACCACCGAAGGGTTACAAGATAGCGGTACGCTTTTTTTCCGTTTTCTTCACTCATCTGAACGCCCTCGGATTAATTGCTGAGTCGTTACCGGTCGAAAATTTATGCACACCCTCTCTTTTCACAAATTCCTTTCGCCGGTGAACGAGGAAGCTCCCGAACGCCCCCAAATTGGAGTTGCCATTGTGGCGTTGATTTCGTCGGCCAGCGCGTTAAATTCGTTTCTCAGTAGGGAAGTGTCGCCATGCCGAAGTCGAAATCGTCAGAGAATAACAGACCAAAGAAAGCCACTGTCGGTATGCAACTGCTTCACAATCCAATCCTGAATAAAGGGACTGCCTTCACGGACGCCGAGCGGGAGGATCTGAAGCTGAGGGGACTCCTTCCCCCAAGGGTCTGCAGCCAGGATCAGCAAATGATGAGGGTTCTGGAAAATCTGCGGCGAAAGCCGACAGACCTCGAGAAATACATTTTTCTGGTTGGTCTTCAGAACAGGAACGAAACACTCTTCTACCGAACTCTTGTCGACAACATTGAAGAGCTGATGCCCATCATTTACACGCCGACTGTCGGCAAGGCGTGTCAGAAATATGGCCATATTTTTCGCCGGCCGCGAGGGCTCTACCTCATTTCTGAGGATAGAGGAAGAATTGATGCAGTACTACAGAACTGGCCCCACGATGACGTCTCCGTCGTTGTGGTGACCGATGGCGAACGGATACTTGGGCTCGGGGATCTGGGAGCGAACGGGATGGGGATTCCGGTCGGTAAACTTGCACTCTACACTGCCTGTGCCGGCGTCGATCCGTCGCACTGTCTGCCGATCACGATCGATGTCGGGACGAACAATGAGGCGCTTCTTGAAGATCCCCTCTACATCGGCCTGCCGCAACGCCGGATCGACGGATCGGCCTACGTGGAATTGATGGACGAGTTTATGGAATCGATCAGGAAGCGATATCCGGAGGCGCTGATCCAGTTCGAAGATTTCAGCGGGACTCACGCGTTCAACCTCCTGAACAGGTATCGTAGTTCATATCGAATGTTCAATGACGATATTCAGGGGACGGCGGCGGTGACGCTTGCGGGGCTCCGTTCTGCTTTGAGGATCAGCGGTGGCGCACTGTCAGATCAGAGGGTTCTCTTCATGGGCGCCGGTGCGGCGGGGATCGGGATCGGAAGCCTCCTTGCCTGCGCGCTCGAAAAGGGAGGGGTGCCGAAGGCGGAGGCCCTCCGGGCCAGCTGGTTTTTCGATTCGAAAGGGCTTGTGGTGGCGGGCCGGGAGAGGGTGCGCGACATGCAGAAACCTTTTGCTCACAAAAATCCCGAAATAAGAGACTTTGCCGAAGCTGTCCGCGTGCTGAAACCGACGGCCATTGTGGGCGTTTCGGGGCGGCCCAGCCTGTTTACCGAAAAGGTGGTGAGGGAGATGGCGAAGCTGAACGTGCGCCCGATCATATTTCCTCTTTCCAATCCCACCTCCCAAGCAGAGTGCACCGCCGAGGAGGCGTATGGATGGTCAGAAGGGAGAGCAATCTTCGCCAGCGGCAGTCCCTTCGACCCTGTCTCTCATTCCGGAAAACTTTTTCAGCCGGGACAGGGGAACAACGCCTATATTTTCCCCGGCGTTGGTCTTGGCGTAGTGGCGAGCGGTGCCGGGAAAGTTACTGATGAAATGTTCCTTGTGGCCGCCGCCGCACTTTCTGATATGGTAGGCGAAGCCGAATTTGCAAAAGGGATGCTCTATCCTCCCCTCGGCTCAATTCGGGAAGTGTCCAAGGTGATCGCTGTAGCGGTGGCGGAGGAGGCGTTCAGCGCAGGGGTGTCATCGGCTGATAGGCCTGACGATCTTGCTGATTACGTGGAAAGAATGATCTATTCTCCGGACTACGGACCCCTCGCCTGAATTGGCCCGAATGAAGGAGATCAGTTTGGCGACTGCTGTAATCTGAATTCGTCCCGCAGTTTAATGGCTCTGTCGAATGCCGCTTCCGGAACGAGGCTGCCGCGAATGTAAGGATAGACAGTCTCGGCAATTTCCCGCCATGCCACCAGCTCCTCATCGGACACCTTGTGAACTACGAGACCGTGTTCGGTCATCACTTCAATAGCTTTGTCATCGAGCCCGCGAATCTCGTTTGTCAGTTCAAGCTCCGCCTCTCTGGAAGCGCTCAGAATCAGTTCTTGTATCTCGGGCGAGATTTGATCCCACACTTTTTTCTGCATAATGGTGGCGCCCATGAGAGGAGCCCACCGCATGTCCGCCATATGCTTCGCCCCGGCGAACCACTGACCGCCAAGAGCGAGGAGCGGCGTTGTGTTAAAAGCAGTGATCATTCCGGTCTGTAGAGCCACCAACAGATCGGTGGCGGCGAGGGGGACGGGAGAGAAACCGAGGTTGTCATAAATTGCCATGTCTGACCCTTCATCCGCCCAGACAAACAGCTTATGCTCCTTCAGATCATCGGGCACGCGGACCGGCGACTGGGCGAAATAGCGGACCCACCCAACTTCGCCCCAGTGGATGAACGCATATCCCTTCTCTTCAAGTTTCTGGATTAGCTCGGGGCTCATCTTCTCGCGGACGTAATCTTTCTCCTCATCAGAATTGTACAGCATGGGGATATGTGAAACGGCCGTGAACTCGGGAACAATGTAGGAGAGACCGCCCGTTGAGAGCGTCGCCGCGTTCAGCTGGCCGATCCTCATTTTCCGGATAACGGCGGACTCATCGCCGGCCACGCCGCCGGGGTAGATAGTCAGCTTAACTGCACCGTTGGACTGATCCCGCCAGTTCTGGCCCATCTCTCTGAGACGAAGGTCCCACGGCGAACCGTGGGCCGCCAGCGTCGCCAGTTTGATGTTCACCTTTTTCGCCTCCAAGGGAAGAGAGAAGAGGAGAAGAGAAATCAGAATCAGTCGTCTGAACATAGCGGGTAAGTTAAGCCGAGGCGAGGGAAAGGAGAAAG
>LUOC01000102.1 GCA_001626655.1 Fidelibacterota bacterium REDSEA-S14_B6
CCATCTGTCTTGCCGATTTGATGGCTACCTGTGCCGCCATCATGAACCACTCTCTCCCTGATAATTCGGCTGAGGACAGTTATAATCTGTTGCCGATATTCTTTGGTGAAAAACTTGAGAATCCCACTCGGGAGGCTACCGTACACCATTCGGAAAATGGAAATTTTTCCATCCGACAGGGAAGTTGGAAACTCAGTTTTTGTCCCGGTTCCGGCGGTTGGAGTTATCCAACGCCTGAGATGGCAAGTACGATGGATATTCTACCCATCCAGCTTTACGATTTGGAGAGTGATCCGGGAGAAACGGATAACTTGGCAGGTGAATTCCCTGAAAAAGTTGAACAGTTGGTTGCATTGATGACTGGATATATCGAAATGGGCAGAAGTACCGCAGGTGCCCCTCAGAGGAACGAGGGTGAGACACAGCTCCTCCCGGAAGGATATGGTGCCTTCATGGATGAAATGTTGGACAGATAGATGAAAAGAGAAGCAATTCTGTTTCTGGCGATCTGTGGACTTGCTTGGACTACAGCATGCGAAAAAGAGATAGCTCCCAACATTGTTCTCATTTTCACCGATGACCAAGGGTATGCCGATGTGGGCGTTTACGGCGCCGTCGGTTTTGAGACGCCCAATATAGACCGCCTCGCCCGTGAGGGGATCCGGTTCACCGATTTCCAAGTGTCTCAGGCGGTCTGCAGTGCTTCCCGGGCCGCCCTTCTGACGGGATGTTATTCGGAGCGCGTCGGCGTCCGTGGCGCCTACAACCACACTGCCCGAGTGGGGCTGAACCCCGATGAGACCACTATCGCCGAGATGCTCAAATCCATCGGCTACGCCACCGCCGTTTTCGGAAAGTGGCATCTCGGTCACCACGAGCAGTTTCTCCCGCTCAATCAGGGGTTCGATGAATACTTCGGCCTCCCCTATTCCAATGACATGTGGCCAGTGGACTACGACGGCACCCCGATGGCAGGCACGAATCACCGGAAAAGTTTCTATCCTCAATTGCCGCTCATGGAGGGGAATGAAGTGATCGAGGAGGTTCGGACACTGGCCGATCAGGATCAGTTGACACAGCGGTACACTGAGCGAGCTGTCGACTTTATTGACAGGAACAGCAACGATCCGTTTTTCCTTTACCTACCCCATTCTATGCCTCATGTACCGTTAGGCGTCTCTGAGCGATTCCGGGGCATGAGCCAGCAGGGGATGTACGGCGATGTGATAATGGAGATCGACTGGTCGGTGGGTGAGATTCTGGAGGCGCTGGAGCGGAACGGGGTGGAAGAGAACACTTTGGTCATCTTCACCAGCGACAACGGGCCGTGGCTCAACTACGGTGATCACGCCGGCTCCACGGGCCCGTTGAGAGAGGGGAAGGGGACTATGTGGGAAGGGGGATCGAGAGTGCCGTCGGTGATGCGGTGGCCTGGCCGAATCCCCGCCGGAACAGTTTCTGAAAAACTTGCCGCCACCATCGATATACTTCCCACTATCGCCGCTGTGACGGGAGCGCCGCTTCCGGACAAGTCTATCGATGGCGTCAGTTTTGAAGCGACGCTGAAAGGCGACCTCAGCGCCACGCCTCGGGAGAGTTACTATTACTACTACGGCGGCGAATTGATCGCTGTAAGAGAGGGGAAGATGAAGCTCGTGTTTCCCCACAGCTACCGTTCCTACATGGGAATGGAGCCGGGGGAGGACGGCTATCCGGCGGTACATGAGGGTGTGTTGGGGAAGTATGCGAGAGGGAAAAGCGGACTTGAACTCTACGACCTTGAAAGCGACGTCAGCGAGAAGCATGATGTCGCCGGCCGATTTCCGGAGATTGTGGAAAGGCTACGGAAGCTCGGAGACACGGCACGCTGTTCCCTTGGGGATAGACTTACAGGAGCGGAAGGGGATGACGTGAGGCCCATCGGCAGGATCGATTCTGACCGCCCCGCCTCCGATTTGTCTGTGGTACACAGAGGGGTGGGAAAGTCTGTTTCGCTGGCAACGCGTTTCAGTGATTACTACACCGCTGGCGGAGAGGAGGGCCTCGCAGATGGTCAGCGGGGAACTCTCGATCACCATGACGGCGCGTGGCAAGGGTATTCGGGCAACGACTTGGTGGCGACCATTGACCTCGGTGAATCGGCCTCTGTCAATAAGATTGGCGTCAGTTTCCTTCAGAAGCAAGCGGCGTGGATTTTCTATCCGAAGAGAGTGGTGATAGAGGTTTCGAGAGATGGCAGTAGTTACAAAACCGTCAAGGAGGTCACCATTGAGACTGCAGGGTCACCGGCCCACGAGATAAAGGAAGTAATTGCTCCAACACAGAGCGACGTTCAATTCGTCAGAATCACGGCGGAGAATGTGTCCGTCTGCCCAGAGTGGCATCCGGGCGCCGGCGGTGACGCGTGGGTTTTTGTGGATGAAATCGTGATCGAATAGCCTTATTACCGGGAAATCATTCTTGTCAGATCACAGACCAGTTATTTCTAAACAGTACTTAATCCCTTTTGTTCTAGTGGGATTCCTGTTTCCCCTCTGGGGTTTCGCCAACGATATCACCAATCCGATGGTGGCGGCGTTCAAGAACATTCTGCTGATCAGTAATTTCGAGAGTGCGCTGGTCCAGTTCGCATTTTACGGCGGCTACTGTTTGATGGCCATCCCGGCGGCGATTTTCATAAAACGGTTCGATTACAAACAGGCGATCGTAATGGGGCTGACTCTCTATTCCGTAGGCTGTTTTCTCTTTATCCCCTCCGGGAAGATGATGGCCTTTGAAGCATTCCTCTTTTCTTATTTTGTGATGACATGTGGCCTGTCGTTCCTGGAAACAAGCGCAAATCCCTATATCCTTTCTCTTGGGGATGAGGCAACCGCCACGCGGCGATTGAATTTTGCTCAAGCCTTCAATCCACTGGGCTCTCTCGCGGGGATGTTTGTGGCACGCGAATTCATTCTCGCAAAACTGAATCCCGCCACGGAAGCTGCTCGTCACGAATTATCTATAAGCAATCCGGCCACATTTACTCAAATTCAGCAGAGTGATCTAGATGTCATTATTGGACCTTACTTCATGCTGGGGATGGTGGTGCTGGCGGTGCTGGGAATTTTCTTTGTTGCAAAGCTTCCCGGTTCATCGACCGGTCGCGAAGGCAAACTGGATTTTCTTCCGACCTTGAAGCGCCTCTTTTCCAATAAACGGTACCGGGAGGGGGTTGGCGCCCAGGCATTTTACGTAGGCGCTCAAATCATGTGCTGGACCTTCATTATACACTATGGGGTGAACGAGTTGGGGCTTTCCAAAGCCGAAGCTCAGTCCTATAATATGGTTGCCATGATTATCTTTGTCAGCAGCCGTTTTGTCTGTACATACCTTCTGAAGTTCATCAATTCCGGCCAACTGCTGATGCTCCTCGCCATTGGAGGAGGCCTGTTCACATTAGGGGCTATATTTCTGTCAGGAATGGTGGGAATTTTTTCACTGGTCGCCGTCTCGGCCTGCATGTCGCTTATGTTCCCGACCATTTACGGGATTGCGTTACAGGGATTAGGTGAGGATGCGAAATTAGGCTCGGCAGGATTGATCATGGCCATCGGGGGCGGTTCACTGATGCCTCCACTCCAGGGCGCCATTATGGATATGTCCGCTTTTTCTATCGGGAGTTTTGTGCTTTCCAGCACGCGAGCCAGTTTTGGTTTGCCCGTCCTCTGTTTTCTGGTGATCGGACTTTATGGATGGAATACGATCAGGCACCACACTAATTAGAATGAGGTTAGAATGCTAAAAGGAATTTCACCCGTTGTTTCTCCCGAGCTGCTTTACACGCTCCACGTTATGGGCCACGGGGACGAGATCGTTCTGGCCGACGCCCACTTTCCCGCCGAATCACTCACTGAAAACATCATCCGAGCCGATGGCGTAAAAATTCAGGAACTGCTTGGGGGCATCCTGCCGTTATTTGAGATCGATTCCTACGTGGAGGATGCGATCATCATGATGGATGCGGTCGAAGGTGACAGTCTCGATCTATCTGTTGAAGAAGCATATCTGATCCCCATCAAACAGTTTGCGCCCGATGCACCTCCGATCACCCGATTGGAGCGATTTGCCTTCTATGAGAGAGCCAAGCAGGCATTTGCGATCTTGATGACAGGAGAGTTAGCGAAGTACGGGAATATCATATTGAAGAAAGGTGTAACGCCTGCTTGAGTGCTAATGTGATTACCGATCTGACGGTTCAAGATATACGGGTCCCCACGTCAGATGATCTGTTGGGTTCTGACCCTTTCCACAAGAAGCCCGATTATTCCGTTGTTCTGACGACATTGGAATGCAGTGACGGAAAACGTGGGATATCGGTTGTGTTCACTGTCGGCGCGGGCAATGACTGGGTTGCCTACGGCATTCGTGAACTGAGGCCTCTCGTTAAAGATTTGAACTTGGAATCCTTCATGGAGAATCCTGGGAATCAGTATCAAACTATCTTGAATCATCATCAGTTGCGATGGCTGGGGGACGGGCTGTTTCGGATGGCCGTGGGCGGTGTGATGAATGCCATGTGGGATCTGTGGGCAAAGGAAGTCGAAAAACCGATGTGGAAACTGTTGCTGGGTCTCCCGCCGGAAACAGTGGTTGATTGTATTGACTGGCGGCATTTGGAGGATTGTTTATCTAAGGAGGAGGCGTTAGACATCCTTGAGCAGGCCCGACCACATAAGAATACACTTGAGAGTAGATTTAGAGAGACAGGCGTAAAGGCCTACTCCACTGCGGGGTGGTTGGGGTTGAGAGATGAGCAAATCCTTGAAAAAATCGACCATTTGAAATCGGAAGGGTTTGACGCTTTTAAACTGAAAGTGGGGCAGAACTTGGATTTTGATAAGGCCCGAATCAAACTTATCAGAGAGGCAATCGGTCCCGAAGAGAAATTGATGCTGGATGCCAATCAATTCTGGGGTGTGGATGAAGCTATTACATACATGACCGCTTTAGCAGATTATGACATCACGTGGATCGAGGAACCGACAGCAAGAGACGATGTCGTAGGATTTTCGAAAATTTCAGAGGCGCTCAATCCGTTGGGGATAAAAGTTGCCGCGGGGGAGCATATCCAATCTCCTGTAATGTTTAAACAGATGCTGAGCTCAAATGCGATACAGTTTGCACAGATTGATCCTTGCCGCTTGGGCGGTGTGAACGATCTGCTGGCCGTTATCCTGATGGCGGCAAAATATGAGGTGCCCGTCTGTCCCCACGGCGGTGGAATCGGATTGTGCAACATGATCCGTCACTTGGCCATTTGGGATCAAACCTCTGTTGCGGCACATTCTGAAAACCAGCTTGTGGAATATATTGATTTTCTTCAGGAAGGAGTTTTTGAGAATCCTGTGGAAGTGAGAAACGGCGCCTACGTCTTGCCGTCCAATCCGGGGTGGGGATTGGAGATGACGCCGGAATTTGTGGAGAAGCATCTCTTCCCCGATGGAGAGGTCTGGCGCGACCGGGAAGAGCCGAGTGGTGTAACATTCGTAGTGGAATGAAATCTTTAGGAGGATGTTTTGACTCAATTTAGTCTGGCCGAAAAACATGCGGTGGTCACAGGTGGATGTAGCGGGATTGGCCATAGCGTTGTCACAACTTTTGTTAAACACGGGGCCTATGTTCATATTCTGGATTTGGATGAAACGGAGGGGAGGACGATCCTTGAATCACTTGGAGAAGAGAAAGCATCGTTCCACTCCTGCGATGTGAGTGATCAGGACAGAGTCGACGTGGTGTTCAAAACCATTTCTGATGCGAACCCCATCCATATCCTTGTGAATAATGCGGGCATTGCCCATGTGGGGAACGTCGAGGATACAACGCAGGAAGATATCGACCGCGTGTATGCCGTTAATGTGAAGGGTGTTTACAACAGTCTCCGTGCCTGCGTGCCGATCATGAAATCAACAGGCGGTGGTGTGATACTGAACATCTCGTCCATTGCAGCTTCGGTGGGACTTCCCGATCGCTTTGCCTATTCCATGAGCAAGGGCGCGGTGGCGAGTATGACCCTTTCAGTGGCGAGGGATTACTTGGCCGACAGTATTCGATGCAACAGCATTTCACCGGCGAGGGTTCACACCCCGTTCGTGGACGGTTTTATTGCCGAAAATTATCCCGGGAAAGAGAAGGAAATGTTCGAGGAACTTTCCAAAACACAGCCCATTGGACGGATGGGGACGCCGGAAGAAATTGCCAATCTTGCGCTTTTTCTCTGTTCAGATGAGGCGGCATTTATTACTGGCGTTGATTACGCCATCGACGGCGGATTCACCACCTTGAATACATAATGAAATTGATTCGCTATGGAAGTGCAGGGAAGGAAAAGCCCGGAGTTATACTCCCCGACGGAAGATGGGTGGATGTGAGTGCCTTCGGGGAAGACTATGATGAAACGTTCTTTGAGAATAACAGTCTCGATGACCTCGAGAAATGGATTCAAGACCGTGGGGAGGGATTGCCTGAAGTACCCCAAGAGACGCGACTCGGGTCGCCCATTGTTCGGCCGTCCAAGATTATCTGTATAGGGTTGAATTATGCCAAACATGCCAAAGAGAGCGGTATGGAAATCCCGGAAGAACCGGTCATCTTCTTTAAATCCACTTCCGCCATCGTGGGCCCGAACGATGATCTTGTAATTCCCAAGAACGGCTCAAAGGGCGAGAGGGAATTCCAGTTGGAAAGGAGCGGACAGTGGGTGAAGGGAAAAAGTGCAGATACCTTCGCCCCGATCGGTCCATTCTTGGCGACAAGAAATGAAATAAAGGACCCTCACAATCTACATCTCTGGCTGAAAGTCAATGGCGATATGATGCAGGAAGGAGACACCTCGGACTTCATCTTCTCTGTTCCTGAAATTGTGAGTTATGTGAGCCAATTCATGAGCCTACTCCCCGGGGATATCATCTCCACGGGCACGCCTCCCGGTGTCGGATTGGGGATGGATCCACCAAGATTCTTGCAGGCGGGAGATGTGGTGGAGTTGGGAATCGGCGGGTTGGGCGAATCTCGTCAGTTCGTACGGTCCTATGAGGAGGCGTCCTCGACTTGAGGATTGATTCTCACCAGCATTTCTGGCATTATGATTCCGCCGAATATGACTGGATCGACGAATCGATGGCGCAGTTGAAGCGGGATTTCTTGCCGGCACAATTGGAGGGACTGCTGGAAGCGAATCGAGTGGATGGGTGTGTGGCAGTTCAAGCGAGACAGACGGAGGCCGAAACAGAATTTCTTCTAGCCCTTTCTGACGATCACGATTTCATTAAAGGTGTGGTTGGGTGGGTTGATCTCTGCAGTCCGGACGTTTCTGATCGGTTGAATCACTTCAGCTCTCACGAGAAACTTTGTGGGATTCGGCATATTATGCAGGCGGAATCGAACGATAATTTCATGCTCCGCCACGATTTTCAACGTGGGATTGAAGTGCTGGCCAAGTTTGATCTGGCCTACGATATCTTGATCTTCCCGAAGCATCTCTCAGCGGCTTACGAACTGGCGGCGACTTTCCCGAACCACCGTTTTGTGATTGATCATGTTGCCAAGCCCGGGATCAAGGATGGTCGAATCGACAGTTGGCGCGAAGGGATTGAGAGGGTGGCACAATTGCCGAACGTCCATTGCAAAGCGTCCGGGATGGTTACTGAGGCAGATTGGAGTGAATGGACGGCAGATGACTTTACGCCTTACTTGGATGTGGTTTTCTCATCTTTTGGTGTGGAG
>LUOC01000103.1 GCA_001626655.1 Fidelibacterota bacterium REDSEA-S14_B6
GCCACAGCCGGAACGGTTCAGGATTACGTGAGTTCTCACCGGCCAAGGCCGCCGCTGTATCGGCAAAAGTGAGAAGCAGCAGCGCCACTTGAAACGTAATCGGGCGTTCCCACCAGAAGAGACAGAGAATAAGGTAGGCAATCGGGAAATAGACCGTGCCGTAGGTCTTCCTTTCTGTGGTGTGCATCCCCTTGAAAGCAGCAGACCTCAGGGCAAGAAGATTGACAGCGATGAAGATAATCGCGAGGAGAACCGGTGGGCGGTTCGTGGAAAATAGGAACGGGGAGGCGAGGACGAACAGACCTACAAGAATATGAACGAACTTCCGGCTCACTTCCGGCGGCCACGCCAGCCGAACACGGGCGAACTCACTCAGACCGATAAGTCCGAAGATAGCCGTGAGGAAAATGCTGAAGGTGATCCAATCGCTTGAGAACGGAGAGATGACCGGAAGCATAATCAAAGGTACGTGAGCCGGAGAGGAAAGATCAATGGAAAAGCGGAGCGGCGCCGCCAGTTTTCCATCGGCATTTCTCGCCTCTGTTCTTATCTTGACGCATGGATTTCACCATATTCGCAGTTTTGATCGTCGGCATTGTGCTGGGAGGTATTGCCGCCGCCATTGTGATCTCGCGGACGGGCGGACATCAGGAGGTCTCCCGGGATGAGCTGAAAGACGCCTTCTCCTCGATTTCCGCTGAGGCGCTGAAGGACTTCCACACGCTCGCTTCCGAGACGGTGAAGAACCAGTTGGAGAAGGGGGCGGCGACGCTGGAAGAGAAAAAGAAACTGATCGATACCAATTTAGAGACGGTCTCCAAAACGCTTCAGGAGTTGCGGAACCAATCGACCGCCCTTGCCGCCCAGCTAGGGGAGAACCAGAAAGAGACTGGAAAACTTCGCGCTACCACGGAAGATTTGAGGAACGTCCTTTCCAGTTCGCAGGCGCGAGGGCAGTGGGGCGAGAAGATGGTGAAGGATATTCTTAACATGATGGGGTTGGTTGAGAACTTTAACTATGCCTGCCAGCAGATGGTGAAGTCAGGAGAAAAACCCGATTACACCTTTTTTCTCCCCAAAGAAAAGTCCGTGAACATGGATGTAAAATTCCCTCTCACACATTATGAGCGGTTCATCGCCGCCGAGTCTGAATCCGATCGGGAGGCCGAGAAGAAGGCATTCTTGAAAGATGTTAAGGGTCACGTGAAGGATGTGGCAGGGCGGGGGTATATCGATCCCGAAGGGGGTACGGTGGACTATGTGCTGGTGTTTATTCCAAACGAATCGATCTACGCCTTTCTACATGCCAACGACAGTGAACTCCTCGATTTCGCACTGAGTAAGCACATCATTCTCTGTTCGCCCATCACACTGTACGCCGTTCTGTCTCTCATCCATCAGGCGGTGGAAAGTTTTGCCATGGAACAGGCGGCAGGGAAAGTGCTGGCGCTTCTGAGTGAATTCGAAAAGCAGTGGCTTCTCTATGTGGAAGCGATGGAAAAGATGGGCCGCAGGATCGATGACGCCAAGAAGGAGTACGAAGCGCTCACATCAACGAGAACACGGCAGCTGGAGCGGTCGCTCACCAAGATTCAGGACCTGAAGCTGGGCGACGGCGGCCCGACCCTCGGCGGATCCGCGGATGGGGAACAGGACGACTGACCGGCAGTCGCCTCTGAGAGTGAAGTTTTTTTCTCTGCTTCTCGCCTCAATCCTTTCTGTTTCGTTCCAGTTCGCCCCGGAGTCGTTTCATCGGTACACCCAGGCGGTTACCGGCTCTGAGCAGGCCATTGAGATGGTTCCCATATCGGGAGGCCGCTTCTCCATGGGAAGTCCCCAAAGTGAGGCTGATCGGCGTGCCGACGAGGGGCCTGTCCGTGAGATGGAGGTTGGTGACTTCTGGATGAGTACAACGGAGATTTCGTGGGATCTCTATGAGCTCTTTCTTTACCGCGAGATTGACTACGCACCTCAGCCCCGCGGCCACATCGAGCTGGAGATTGACGGCGTCTCCGGTGCCACCATGCCTTACATCAATCTGAACAGGCCCGGCTTCCCCGTCACAAACATCACCCAGTACGCCGCCTCCCAGTTTTGCAAATGGCTTACGGCCAAGACGGGATACTTCTATCGACTCCCGACGGAGGCAGAGTGGGAATACGCCTGCCGCGGCGGCACAAAAAGCGCTTACTCGTTCGCCGAAGATGAGATGACGCTCGATGACGTGGCGTGGTTTCGGGAGAACAGCCAGCTCCGCGTCCACGGGAGCGGTCAGAAAGCGCCAAACAATTTTGGCCTGTTCGATATGCACGGCAACGTGGCGGAGTGGGTGTTGGACGGCTATTCGCCGAAAGGGTACACCTCCAGTTCGAAAGTAAGAATCTCGAAGCGGCTGTATCCTCGAGTGGTGAGGGGCGGCTCTTTCCGGGACAGGGCGGAGCGGCTCCGATCGGCGGCCCGGGGGTATTCGCGGAAAAGCTGGAAACAGCAGGACCCTCAATCGCCGAAAAGTTTATGGTGGCACACCGACGCGCCGCATATAGGCTTTCGCATCGTGAGACCGAAAGCAGTACCTTTCAGGGATGTGATGGAAAAGTATTGGATTAAACCGATCAAGGAGTATTGAATTATGACTGAGCACAACGGAATGGGCCGAAGAAAGTTCATGGAAAGATCGGCTAAGATTGCCGCTGCCGGAGTCCTCTTGAGCAGGCTTCCCGCTTCGTCCCGAAGAGCGGTCTCAACGGAGGGAGAGATTAAGGTTGGGCTGGTTGGGTGCGGCGGCCGCGGCACCGGCGCCGCTGCTCAGGCGATGCACGCCGATCCAGATGTTCGTCTCGTCGCCATGGCCGACGTTTTTCACGATCAGGCGAAGGCGTGCTATGACAATCTCGTGGAACGGTTCGGGGAGTCAGTCCAATTGAGGGCAAGTCCGGAGACCATGTTCGTCGGTTTCGACGCCTACAAACAGGTGATCGGCATGGCCGATGTGGTTATTCTGACCACACCGCCGGGGTTCAGGCCTCTCCATTTCGCCTACGCCGTGGAGCAAAACAGGCAAGTCTTTATGGAAAAACCGGTGGCGACAGACGTGGTGGGGATCAAGAAAATACTTGAAGCTGGCAAGGCCGCCGCCTCCAAGAAATTGAACGTCATTGTCGGTCTTCAGCGGCACTATCAGCGGAATTATAGGGAAGTGAAGAAACGGTTAGACAAAAACAGGATCGGGCGAATCGTCTCCGGTCAGGTCTACTGGAACAGCGGCGGCGTCTGGGTCCGCCCAAGAAAAGCTGAACAGACCGAGCTGGAATACCAGATGCGGAACTGGTACTATTTCAACTGGATCTGCGGCGATCACATCGTGGAACAACATATCCACAACATCGATGTGGCCAACTGGTTCATCGGCGATGTGCCGGCCTCGGCGCAGGGGATGGGTGGACGTGAAGTGAGGAAGGGGCCCGATCACGGCCACATTTTCGATCACCACTTTGTGGAGTTCACATATCCCGATGGGCAGGTTGTGGCGAGCCAGTGCCGTCATCAGCGGGGGTGCATGAACCGGGTGGAGGAGGTATTTCAAGGGACGCGGGGCACCGTCCACGTCCATAGCGGAAACCACGGTGTCATCACGTCGAACAAGGGGAGGGAGCTATACGCTCACGATGGTGAGAACGACATCAATCCCTATCAGCAGGAGCACAACGAGCTGTTCGCCGCCATTAAGAAGGGTGAGTACCGTTACAACGACGTTGAGATGGGCGCCAACAGCACCATGAGTGCGATTCTTGGCCGAATGGCGACTTACTCCGGGCAGGTGATCAGTTGGGACGAGGCGATGGCGTCTGACCTTGATCTCGTGCCGGAGCTGCATTCTTTCGACGATCCAGCGCCGGTTCTCCCCGACGCCGAGGGCAACTACCCCGTCCCCGTTCCGGGGAAGACGAGATTCGTCTGAGCATGGGAGTGGTAAGTTGAAACGGAGAGATTTTCTCAGGAGGAGCGGCGCCGCGGCGGCACTGCCTGTCGTGGGGGCGGCGCCGCTCACCGGAGCGGCAAACGGTCAAGCGAGGCGGGGCGACACCTTCAACCTCAACTATGCGCCCCACTTCGGCATGTTCGAGAAGAGCGCAGGGAAAGATCTGCTCGGTCAGATCCAGTTCATGCATGATCACGGTTTCCGTTCCTTGGAAGATAACGGCATGAAGGAACGCTCCAGTTCCGATCAGAACGCCATCGCTAAGCAGATGAGCCGATTAGGGATGACCATGGGTGTCTTCGTCGCCCACAAGATCTACTGGGAGGAGCCAAACCTCACAAGCGGGGACGAGGCGCTCCGGGACGAATTCATCAAAAACGTAGAGGAATCGGTGGAGGTGGCGAAGCGGGTGAACGCCACATGGA
>LUOC01000104.1 GCA_001626655.1 Fidelibacterota bacterium REDSEA-S14_B6
AGTTTATCGCTTTCCCCGCCGCGCTGGCTTACAACTGGATCGCTTCCAAAATCGGCACAAAACAGGCTGTCATGTCCGCTGTGGTGGCCTATGGGGTAATTACACTTCTCGGCTACTTCATGCAGAAGGAGTCTGATTTCTATATCCTAGCGGTACTCGTTGCGCTGTTCCAGGGGGGGATTCAGGCACTGAGCAGGAGCCTCTACGGCAGGATCATTCCCGAACGTCACGCTGCTGAGTTTTATGGATTCTATAACATGCTCGGGAAGTTTGCCGCCGTACTCGGACCCGTTCTTATGGGCACCGTTACGCTGATGACGGGGAGCGGCAGGATCGGGATACTGTCCATCCTGATCCTTTTTATCATCGGAGGGGTTCTCCTATCCCGTGTCGATTTTGAGAAGGGCGAGGAACTGGCAAAAGCTTATAATGCGGCGTTGTAGCAATCTAGTTGATAGTTACCGCCGGCGAAGTTAGATTTATTTAATGAACGTACTATTTAAGGAGACGAGACGATGAAAAAAACTCCTCTTGCCGTGGTCGCGATTGCGCTTGTGATTCTTGTGGGCGGGACCTACGACAGTAATGCTTACGAGACAGCGTCAATTTCGATTGATGGAATGCGCTGCGGCGGATGCACCAGCAAGGTTGAGACAGTTCTGTCAGGAAAAGCTGGCGTGAGAACCGTCTCTGTGGATCTTGAGACCAGTCTCGCCACAGTGGAGTATTACCCCTCCAAAGTTGATCAGGCGGAGCTGGTGGCAGCTGTTTCCGGTGCTGGTTTCAC
The DNA here is from genome assembly GCA_001626655.1 of Fidelibacterota bacterium REDSEA-S14_B6. Classification (GTDB taxonomy): domain Bacteria; phylum Fidelibacterota; class Marinisomatia; order Marinisomatales; family S15-B10; genus S15-B10. Next base: position 788 of record LUOC01000104.1, read on the forward strand.
GGCGGCCGCTTGTGACTTAAGCAAGAAGAAGGCAGAAGGCGCTTCCTGCAATATGAAGAAAGCAAAGACAGCTTCGACAGGCGCTTCTTGCGGCACCAAGGATAAGAAAACAGCCATCTAATTTCACTTTTTTCTTGAGTGAACAGAAAAGGCCGACTTGTCGGCCTTTTTTTGTTGACAGTGATAATTTCATAGGGTAAACTTTACCAGAGTCCCGTTGGCACGGCGTGCTCTTCAGAGGAACTTACATTTCTCGAGGGTAGAACCAGCGGGACTCTTCTTTTTGTCCGGAACAGTTCTGAGGGAGATGACAAATGGCAAAAGTTAAAGCTCGGTTCAGTCAGCTGGTGATGCCGAACGATCTGAACAACATCGGCACACTGTTTGGCGGAAAGATGGTGTCGTGGATGGATATCGCCGCTGCGAAAGCGGGGCAACGGTTTCTCCGTGGAACGGAAGCGGTCGGCGGCGTCACGAAGGCCATCGATGAGGTGATTTTTTCAGAACCGGTGTTCGGGGGGGAATGGGTCAATTTTGAAGCGACGGTAATGGCGGCGGGAAAGTCGTCTCTGACGGTTGGCGTCGCGGCCCGTGCGGAAAACAGCGCTGGCGAAACACGGGACGTCTGTGAAGCTGTCTTCACAATGGTCGCCGTAAGGAAGGGGAAGGACGGAAAGTGGGAGAAGGTGTCCCACGGTAAATCGCTGGACTAACCGGCTCTGGCGAAGGGTTCGGAGGGGTACTCAGGGTCCGGACTGAAGCATCTGTCCAGCAGCTCCGCAAGGTGCAGCACCTCGACATCCAGACCACGACGTTTAACTCCCCAGTTGAGTTGCATCTGGCAGCCGGGATTGGCCGTCACCACAATTGCCGCGCCGCTCGAATCGATGTCGTCCATCTTTGCCTCCAGCAGATTCAGTGACATTTCGGTCTCCGTCACGGAATAACTTCCGGCGCTCCCGCAGCATCTATCCCCATCCTTAAGCGGTACAAGGTCGATGCCAGGAATTCTTTCCAGAATCGCCTTAGGCTCAGCAGAAATTCCCTGGCCGTGCAGAAGGTGGCACGGCTCATCGTAGGCCACTGGACCGGCCGGGCCGACGGTCGGCGGCTTCAATTCAATGGACGCCAACAGTTCCGAGAGGTCCACAATCTTGACCGAAATTCCGGAATCGACGTAAGTTAAGTAAGACTTTAAGTGCGCGCCGCATCCTGCTGAATTAACGACAATATAATCAGAGTTATAATTATCCAGAATGGAAATGTTCTCATCGGCAAGAAATGATGTCATTGACTTCTCGCCGGCGTGTGCGTGAAGCGCTCCGCAGCATGTTTGATCTGAAGGGATTGTGACGTCGTAGCCGTTCCAAGTGAGAACTCGGGCTGTGGCTGCGTGGACGTGGGGAAAGAGGTGATCCATGACACAACCGGTAAAGAGCGTCACTGTTCCCCGCTTTTGCCCCACGGCCGGATAGTGGACATCGTGGGATTTCCCGAACCTGCGTAGCGGCACAGGCGGAAGCGATGGCTGGAGTTTTCTCAACTTCTCCGGCACGAGTAGCGAGAACGGTAGAATCGTGGAAAGTTTGTCCAGCCGAAGTATTTGTATGATTCTAGTGGCAGTGAAGACAAAGGAGAGCCAGCGGTGAGAGGGGAGGACAGTCCCCAGAAGGAATTGCTCGAATCGACCCTTCGTTCTAGACTCGGCCAGCGCCATGCGGGTTGTCTCCATTAGATGGCCGAACTGGACACCTGAAGGGCACGCTGTCTCGCAGGCGCGGCAGACGAGGCACAGTTTCATGTGCTCTTCGAAAGCGCTGTCCAGATTCGTCCGCCCTTCCACGGCCGCTCCCATAAGATGGAGGCGCCCCCGGGGAGAATCCATCTCCTTGCCGTTCTCCATGTAGGTGGGGCAGGCGGGGAGGCAGAAGCCGCAATGGATGCACTCATTAAGCAGTCTCTTTTCCTCCGCCTTGAAGACCTCGCTCAGCGGGGAGGTGACTGTTTCACTCATCAGATGCCGCCAACGTATGTGCCGGGCGCAAATATATCGGATGGATCCAGCGCGGACTTTAGCTTCTTCATAATTGACAACGAGGCCGGCTCGATGGGCCATCGATCGTGAGGAGAAGTGATCTCTCTACCATCGAATTCGATCCCGCCGCCGATTCTCACAGCTTCATCGATGAGTAGTGAGCGATCCATCTCCTGCGACACTTCGACGATAGCCACTCCGCGGAAAGGGAGAAACTTGGCGGAGGCGCCGGGAGAGATTTCCACCAACCACGATACAAGTTTTTCGGTATAGGATTTTGGAAAGGATATTTCCGCTGTGGCAAAGATGGGCGCCGTTTCGTCGTTGCCCAAGCTGGCCGTTCTCCAGTAAAATGCGGCATCATCCTGGCTGGCTTCGTTCCACCGGTTCGCCGTTGATTTTTCCAAGAGGGAGGAGAGAGTTTTCGCCTGCGCTTTCACACTCTCCTCCGAACCTGCAAGTTCAATAAGGAGCCACCAATGCTTGGCTCGCGGGGCGGTCCAGCGCCCTTTGGCCATGAGAAGCGCTTCCGGCTCGAGGGGCGCTCTATGGATTTCGTTTGCCGTTGTGAGCGCTTCTCCGGCGGTGGAGAAGCACGCGCGGAAGGTGGTTCGCATAGCGGGCAGAGGGGAAAGCTTAAAGGAGAGGTCGGTGATGATTCCCAGCGTGCCGCGGGAGCCGATGTAGAGTTTATTGAGATCGTAGCCGCTGACGTTCTTCACCACGTTGGCGCCCGCTCTGACAATGTTTCCTTCGCCGTTGACAATGGTAGTCGCGATAACCCAATCTTTGGCCGTGCCGTAACGGTGCCGGCGCGGTCCCCAGCGATCAGCAGCAATGACGCCGCCGATGGACGAATCGCCGCGGTCCGGGGGATGGAGAGGAATCCACTGCCCCTTTTGAGACAGTCTCTCCTGTGCTTCCGCAAACCGCATGCCTGCCGGCACGGTGGCCGTCATATCCGCCGGCGTGTGGCGGAAGCCATTGGTAAGCGCGGTGGTGTCTACGGCAAGATCGAACTTTTTCCCAGCGGCGAAAAGGCGGGTGCCACCGCCTACGGTGAGAACAGTTCTTTTCGTCTCAACTGCCTCGGTGATGATACGCGACAGTTCCTCGACCGTGGCGGGCCTGACCGTTTCACGGGCATCGGTCACCGAAGGCTGGCCCACCACCGGTGTGTGACTTTTGCTCTCTAAAGCCATCCTCCGCCAGCCACTGTTTGTCTGATCTTCGATTCGCCGCACCGGGCGCCGGTCGGAAATATTTTCCCCGGATTGAGCTTGCCTGAAGGATTCAGAGCCGACCGTACGGCAAGCATCTGAGCCTCATCGCTCTCGCCGAACATGACACTGAAAGAGGTGAGTTTTTCGGTCCCAATGCCGTGTTCTCCCGTCAGGGCGCCGCCGAGGTCGATACATCGCTGGAGGATCTCTCTCGATGTCTCCATGGCGGCTTTCGTTTCCGTATCGTCCTCATGGTTGTAGAGAATGATGGGGTGGATATTGCCGTCGCCGGCGTGGCAGAGATGGGCGACCCTGAGGCCGTTCCTTTTTCCTGCTTCAATATCGAATTCGAGGATTTCCGGGAGCCGTGACCGGGGGACCACCCCGTCGTTGGTGTAGAACGCCGGCGTCACCTTGCCCAGGGCGCCGATCGCTTCCTTACGGCCGCGCCAGAGCTGGGCCCGCTCCTGTTCACTTCTTGCCTGTTGAAAATCGGTTGCGCCGTGATTCCGGCAGATGTTTCTGATTTCGCCGGCCTGAGTGGAGAGTGTGGAGGCGAGACCGTCAATCTCGATTAGGAGAATAGCCGCCACATCCTGAGGGAAGCCGGCCTTCAGGTGGCTCTCCACAGCTTCGATTACCAACGCATCGATCAGCTCTAGGGCCGCGGGGATGATCCCGGCGGCGATGATGCTGGAGACTGAATTGCTTGCCGCTTCAACAGTGTCGAAAGAAGCGAGGAATGTCTTGTAGGACTCTGGATTCTTGATCAGTTTGACAATCACTTCGGTAACGATGCCAAGGGTCCCTTCCGAGCCGACGAACAGTCCCACCAGATCATAGCCCGATGTTGATTCAAATCGCCCCCCAAATTTGACGATTTCGCCGTCGGGCATGACCGCCGTCAGTCCGAGGACATGGTTTGTGGTGACGCCGTACTTCAGCCACGTTCCCGCCGATGGTGCACGCCTTCTGGCTGGCGGGGTCCGGGGCGTAGTGGTATCCTTCGGGACGGGTGGCATCGGAGAGGTGGAGATTAATAACCCCCGGCTGAACCACCGCCACCTCGTCGTTATAATCGATTTCGAGGATATTGGCCATTCGAGACATCTGGATGATGATACCCCCCTCGGCCGCCACCGCGCCGCCGCTCAGTCCAGTGCCGGAGCCGCGGGCGAGAAAGGGAGTCTCATGCCGCTGACAGCATTGGACAATCTCGGACACTTCTTCCGTCGTCTCAGGAAGAACGACGGCATCGGCCCCGTGTTTGCTGAGGGTGAGGCCGTCGCATTCGTAGACCAACAGTTCGGTGGGATGGGAGACGACCCGCTCCTGCCCGAGGAGCGATTCGAGGTCTTTGATGAGCGATGATCTGTTTTCCATACGTCCCGCTGACACCAGCCAACTGAGGGCGGAAAAGTACAACCGCCTGTCAGGGGACGCAATCGGTAACGGCTCAGTTGTCCTTCAGATCGCTCACTTCACACATGACGGCGCCGCAGCTGCAGACGATGAGATCGTTGTCTCGCATCCAGGAATAATCGGTGTAATCGGCCGACCACGGCGTCCTACAGGCGGCGCACTTGAGGATTGTGAGGTTGAAAAACGGCGTGCTCTCCTCTGAGATGTCTTTGGCAATCAGATCCATATTTTCTCCATTTTGTGTCACTTCTTAACGGTTAGCATACAAAAGGCGTACAAAGTTTAGCCACCGTCAGTGGAATTGTCAAGAAGAAAAGGAAATCGGCCTCTTTAGATGTTCATGAAATGGGCGGACATCGGTAATTTCGCACTAAAGATTTTATAGGAGAATGGCCGATGGCTCAGTTGAATAAAGTTCAGATTTCGTCTCGTGATTGGAACAAAGTCACCACCGATGTCCTGGCGGTCGCCGTGTTCAAAGGCGGCGCTCTGTCAGCGATGGGGAAGGCGGTGGACAAGGGGACGGGGAAGATCATCTCCAAAGCGGTGAAGGGCGGCGATTTCAAAGGGAAGTCGAACGAAACGCTGATGCTCTTTTCCGGCGGATCGCCCTCACGGCTGCTCCTCGTCGGAC
>LUOC01000105.1 GCA_001626655.1 Fidelibacterota bacterium REDSEA-S14_B6
AGAACAGGAACAGGTGGGCGGTAATGAGATAACTCCTGTCTCCCGCAAGACTCGGCGACATCATGACCAAAACGAGAATAGAGAGGTTGTAAGCGAGGACAATCCAGTCCACGGGAAGAAGAGCTGATAGGAATCTCTTTACCTGTTCCATACGATTCTTCCGAAACAAAAAACCCCCCGCCGGAACGAGGGGTTTTGATCAACCTGTTGCAGCGTGATTAGAAAGTGACCCTCAGCGAGCTTTGCACCGACCGAATTATGAGAAGTGCATCTGCCCCGCCGACGTTCCCCGCAGGGTTAAAAGCGCCGGTGACAAGGTCAGCTTTCATGATTCCCCGCTCCGAGCAGACGGCCATGGCAGAGTAGTATGGGTTGTCGCTGCCGACATCGGTGAAGCGTGACGGATACTCACCGAGATACTTCGTTTCGAGAGATTGGTCCCTCGTGACCATAGTAAGAATCTTCACGACTGCACTGGCGTATTCGCCTCGCATCACATTTTCGGCAGGGTAGAAAAAACCGTCTGGAGTCGCTTCAACGACACCGAGACTCATCGCCTCAGTAATCCACCCTTCGGCCCAGCTGCCGGACACATCACCGGGAACACGCGGAGCCGCCTGATTCATCGCCTGTCCCGGCGTCTGGAATCCACTGGTCTGCGTCGGCGGCATGAACCGCTGGAACAGTTCGGACAGCTTCAACTCCTCGATAAAGAGGACGGTCATGTCCGCCCGGCTGATCTTGGACTTGAGGGCAATTCTCTTGCCGGCGGTGGTGCCGGGCTGAGCCCGCACAATCTTCTGGGAGAGGGCCCACATTTCATCGGCCCGGCCCGCATATTCTCCCTTTCTCTCGACGAGCGTCCTGAATTCGGCTTCGGCGAGGGAGAAATCGTAATTCTGCATATAGGCCATCCCTTTCCAGAAGATGGCCGCCTCGAACCCCGATTTCAGTTTCAAGGCAGTATCAAATTCGTCCACGGCCCGTTTCAGCCACCGCTTGTTCTCCGCCTTGTGAGCGATCCAGAGCCGCCCCGCCAGAACACGCACCTCAGGATTCTTCTTCCCTTCGTCTATCGCCTCGTCCATATGTTTCCGGCCGGTCTTGAGTTCACCGATAAGTCCGTAAGAGAGACCCAGGCCTGCCCAGCCCGGAGCGAACTTCTTGTCCAGATCGACGGCTCGCTGGAACGAACGGATGGCGGACTGGTAGTCTTCACTCTCAAGATAGCGCATCCCCGCCCTGTAGTGATATTCGGGCGTGTCCACATCGGACTGGGAAGTTGCCTTGGGACCGCAGGCGGTCACGAGCAGAAGTAGAGGGAACAGGAATAGCTGGATAGGCCACTTTTTCATGGGTCGTTTCTCCAAATGATTTGCCGACAATATAGTCGCCTCCCAGCGCAAAAAAAACACCTTTGCTGTCGGTTTGATGCCGGTCACACTTTTTTCAGGTGACTTTAACTTATCTTTTAGCTGACCTTCACTGTGGACGATTCTGATTGAAAATAACAGGGAAGTTGAATAGATTGACTTTGACATATGGTACATTGACGGCGAAAGGGAGTAATGAATGAGAACGATTTTCAAGGTTCCTGTTAGTATTATGACGCTGGCTGTCTCACTGGCAGCGCAGGGATCGTCCATCACCGCAGAAGGGTTCGGCATGACGGAAGACGCCGCTATCGAGCAGGCAAAGCGGGCCGCCGTGGAGATCGGAATCGGGACGGTCATGTCGTCGGAGTCGGTGGTGAAGAATTCCGTCCTCTTCTCCGACAACATCTACGCCAAGGCGAACGGCTTCGTCAAAACGTTTACTGTCAAGGACAAGTTTCAAGGCCCGGACGGTCTCTGGACTGTGACCATCGACGCCGTGGTGACGGAAATCCTTGACGAGGTCTTGAAGGACGAGATGGCAGTCCAGACACTGCTGAACGCCATGAACCGGCCGAAAATGATTTTCATGATCAGGGAAGAGAACCTCATAGACAATGTCTCCAGCGACTTTGCTGAGACGCAGCTGATCAAGATGTTTTACGACAAAGGATTTGATGTGGTGGACCGCCAACTCGTGCAGGCGCTGAAGGGCGAGGCCGATTTCACGCAGGCGCTTGCCGGGGACGTAACGGCGGCGTCGAAGATCGCCAGTATGCTGGGTGCTGACATTATCGTCATAGGTACGGCAAAGATCTCTTCCGGCGGTGAGATCAAGGCCGGCAATTTTTCCATGACTTCCGGGCAGGCCGATGTAAACGGCAAGATCGTCCGCGCCGACACCGGCGAGCTGCTGGCTATCGTGCCGCAGGCGAGGGGGAAGAAGCCCCATATTTCCGCCTCCACCGCAGGCATCAGCGCCGTGAATATGGCGGCGGAAAAACTGGGGACCGATATCATCAGCCAGCTCATCAAGAAATGGAGCACCCAGCAGGCGAACGCCATCAACGTTTTTCTTGTGGTCCAGAACGTCGATTTTATGAGCTACATGACGATCGGGAACCATCTCAAGTCTCAATCTATCCCGGGAATACAGAGCGCTTTCGAGAAAGGGTTCAACGATGGGGTGGCTGAGTTTCAGATTATGTTTGAAGGAAAATCTCAGGATCTGGCCATGGCGCTGATGCAGAACCAGGCGCAGGGCGTCACGATCCAGGTGACAGGACTTTCGGGCAACCGTATTTCGGCACAGGTGCCCCAATAGACAGGAGGCGAAAATGAAAAAACTTACGCTTAGCTCTTTACTCTCGGTTTGCGCCAACCGGCTCCGACTTGGTTCTTTGCTCTTGGTTCTTGGGTCTTCCCTTGCCGGGCAAGGCTGGGGCTGGGGCACCAACGATGCCGTCCAGCAGGTGGACAACGGCGCTATGAACTACTCTAACGGATTTGTTGTGGCCACCGGCATCGGCGCAATCTCGCCTCTGGCACAGAATCCGGGCATGGCCCGCGCCACGGCGGTGAGGGCTGCGAAGGTGGACGCCATGCGGAACCTGCTGGAAGCGGTCATGGCTGTCACCGTTTCGTCGGAGACGACGGTGCGGGGGGCCGCCATTGAGAACGATGTGGTAAAGACCAGCGTGGAAGGTATGGTGAAGGGAGCTCGCATGCGGGACATTGACGGCGACGGTCGCGGCAGCAGCAGCGACATTCGCTATCTCAGCGATACCTCCATAGAGATTGAGATGGAAGTGCACATGTCGGGCATATCATCCATTGTTCTGCCGCCGGCGGGGTATGCCGCCGCTCCGGCACCAGCGGCTCCGGGAGCTCCCGCACCGGCGGCGCCAACGGCCGCGGCGCCTGCCGCACCACGGCCCGGAACGGTGACAGGTCTTATCGTGGACGCCCGCGGCCTCGGACTTCGTCCGGCCATGTCCCCGAAGATAGTGGATCAGAACGGTGGTATTGTCTACGGCCCCGGAAACTTTACGCGAGAGTACGCTGTGAAGTTCGGCGTTGCGGGCTATTCCAAGAATCTTGAACAGGCGCAGCAGAACCCCCGCGTCACCGGTAATCCTCTGGTGGTGAAAGGGATCGGCGTCCAGGGCGCCAATAAGACGGATCTCGTGCTGGCGGCCAGCGATGTGTCGCGCGTGAAAGGCGCCGACAGCTCCGGTCAGTTCCTCGGAAACTGCAAAGTGATGATCCTGATAGACTGACACTATTTGAACTGAATTAGCAAGGAGAACAGTGATGTTACGGAAAACTTTCTTAATCGTGATACTGGCGTTGATTCCGGCATTCGCATTGGCTCAGGAGGCAGCGGAAGTGGAGCAGTTGGAGATCGGTGATGAAGCGCCGAAGTTCGCGCTCCGAACTCTGGACGGGAAGTATGAACTGTTGACGCGGTGGACGGGGGAAAAGCTTTCCCGCCCCGCCTCTCAGCCGATCCGGCACGTGGTGCTGGTGAGCTTTTTCGCCACATGGTGCCAGCCGTGTATGAAGGAACTGCCCCATCTCGAGAACCTGTGGCAGAAGTACCAGGAGGACGACGTCCGTATCTTTCTGGTGGATATTACCGATGCCACCCGGTCTGTCCCGAAGTACGCCGATGCGCCGCAGCCCGAGCCGTTCCTGAAAGAACGGGGACTCACCATGCCGCTCCTTCTGGACACCTACGGCATGGCCATGGAAAGATATGTTCCCGACAAGATGCTCCCGCGCCTCTTTGTGCTGGATAAGTACAGAACCATACGCCTCATCAAGCGGGGGTTCCACGAGGGAGAGGATTTTGAAGGGGAACTGTCGGCCCTCATCGATGAACTGCTTCTTCAAGACGGCGAAAAGAAGTCGGACTAGCGGAAGACTCGTCGCCAAATATATTCAGCGGCTCAGGCTTGCCTTGGCTGCCAATCACACGATGAATTACGGAGACACCCTAACTTAGGAGTGATCATGAAAAAACCGTGGATGAAACCGATAGCGGTGTTGCTGAGCTGGACGATGCTCGTATTCTCCGTTCCAGTATCATTGACAGGGCAGCAGACCGCCCGACAGGCTCAGGTGGACGGCGCCATGATCCAGCAGAATGTCCAGGGCTCTGGCAAACTCGTTATCGCCATCATCGACCTCGAGGGGCGGGGGATTTCCTCCCTTGAGGCCGCAACCCTTACCGACAGGATGCGCTCCGAGCTGGTTTCCACCGGCGCTGTCACGATCGTGGAGCGGGGTCAGATGGCGGAGATTCTCGATGAACAGGGGTTCCAGCAGACGGGGTGTGTCTCATCAGAGTGCGCTGTGGAGGTGGGAAAACTGCTCGGTGTCTCCCAGATGGCCACCGGCTCCATCGGAAAGATCGGCAACAGTTATACCATAGACGTCCGGATGTTCGCCGTTGAGGATGGAGCGATCGTAAGGTCGGTCAACCGAACATACAGCGGCGCCATTGACGGGCTTATTACAGAAATAGAGATGATCTCCTGGGCGCTCATTGACGTGACCCCTCCTCCGGGGCGCTTCCCCGGGATGGCGCAGCAGGCGGCTCCGGCGCCCGTGGCGGCAGCACAACCTGCAGGTGAGCCGAAAAAGCGGAGCAGGGGACTTATCTGGATTATCTTACTGGCGGCCGTGGGAGGCGGCGGTTACTATGCGTATGATTCAGGGATGCTGGACGACATCCTCGGCACCGGCCCCGAACCGCTACCTGAACCGCCGGTTATGCCCGGAAGTAATTAGTTTATTTGAATAAGAACAATAACATTTCTAACAGCAGTCATTACGATTAAGACGTCGCAATCCCAACAATGAACCGAGATCAGAGATGATGCCGCTCACTTTTTTTCGCCGATCTGTTGTGGTGATAACGGCTGCTTTGACTCTTAGTCAAAGCCTCGAAGCTCAATCCTTGAGTAAGGGGGGAACGGCATACCACACTGCGGGCCTGCAGGCTAACGGTTTGGTATTTACTTGGGGTGAAGGGGGTAATGGCCAGCTCGGTAATGATAATTACAATCGTAGTTCTAATCCGGTGCAAGTTGTGAAGGGTGCCTACCCCGGCACCACCTACCTGGGTGATGATACGGACAACAAAATTACCATGCTTGGATCCGGAGGGTATTTTTCCATTGCCCTGGCTACAGATGGCACGGTCTATACCTGGGGTTATGGAGGTTGGGGGACGCTTGGACAAAATTCGACTTCGTCAAGTGATACCCCGGTAAAGGTTGTGAA
>LUOC01000106.1 GCA_001626655.1 Fidelibacterota bacterium REDSEA-S14_B6
GATTGTAATATGACATCGATTGAAGCTGCTCCTGTTCCGACTGAGCCGCCGCCTCGAACTCTTTTTGGGCCCTCTCAAAATTCTCGATGGTGTAGGCGGAATGGCCGGCGCCGAAATGAGCCTCCGGCAAAGCGGGATTGTCCTTCAGGATATTTTCGTAATACGACAGGCCGCGACTCACTTTTTCCTCCGGCACAGCAGGGATTTGGACTCTGTTCTGCCCAACGGCTACGGAGGCGACGAGGGCGAAGATGATCATTTGATTATACAAAACGTCCTCTCCACACCTCTTCCTTCTTCCTCCTTGTCGGCGTGAGAAAATCAGCCACGAAAAAGAGAAAAGCACAGGCGAGAAACAGTTCATATCTGTCTTCGAACTGGGAATACTCGTGGGTCTTCAGAGTCCGTTTCTCCATCGTTTCGATGACACCGAGCAGATCATCCATGCTCCCGGAACGGCCATCGAAACGGACAGAGACACCGCCGCCTGTTTCGGCGATTTCCCTGAGCATGGCATCGTTCAGAATCGAGGTGACCAGTTTCCCTCCTCTGTCTTTCTTGTAATCGGAGCGGCGGCCCTGAGTGTCGTAGACGGGAATGAGCGCTCCGGCGTTCGTCCCCACCCCCACGGAATGAACGACGACCCCGGCTTCGGCCAGTCGCTTGGCTGATTCCACCGCTTCACCTTCGTGATCTTCTCCATCACTTATCACAATAAGCGTCCTGTGTTTCTGATCTTCTTTTGGAAAGGCATCAAGGCCGGTCAACAGGGCGTCGCTCATGGCCGTCCCCTGAGACCTCACCATCTCGGTGTCGACAGCGTTAACGAACAGTCTCGCCGCCTCATAATCGCCGGTGAGCGGCAGATAGAGGTGGCTTGTACCAGCAAAGACCACCAGACCGATTCTGTCACCTTCGAGCTGAGAAATTAGCCGGCCGATCTCAAACTTCGCTTTCTCCAGCCTTGTCGGCTTCACGTCCTCAGCCATCATACTCTTGGAAACATCGAGTGCCACGAGGATGTCCACACCTTTTCTCTCCACCTCTTGGAAAGAGGTACCGATCTGAGGCCCGGAAGCGGCGAAGATCAGGAAAACAACACCCCACCATTCCAGCATCGGCTTTCTCTTGAGTAGTTTCGAATCAAGCCGCGAAAATAGCCGATGCCGCACCTTTTCTTCGCCCCACCGCGCTGTTTCAGCTTCTCGAGTCTTCGCTTTCGTGCGATTGAAGACCATCACCGCTCCCACAATGAGGTAAGCGAGAAGGATGAACGGATACCTGAATTCGATCATTTAGACACGTTTTCTGAAAATGTTCTGACTGACAAACGCCGTCCCCATCACAAGCGCAACGGCGGGGATTAGCAGCCAGCCGAACAGTTCCCTGTACTCACGAAACTGCTTCACGCTGATCTCAGACCGCTCGAGACCGTTGATCTCCTCATAGATTTCCGCCAGACGCTCTTCGTCGGTGGCTCTAAAGTATTGTCCCCCCGTCGTCTCCGCCACCTTCTGAAGCGTCTGCTCGTCCATCTCTACTGGCACCTGAACATACCTCTTCCCGAGAACGGGGTCGTCCACCGGGAACGGCGCATTCCCCCTGCTCCCAACGCCGATGGCGTAAATGCGAATGTCGTACTCCTTCGCAAAACCTGCAGACGTGATGGGATCGAGCTCGCCGGTGTTGTTGCTGCCATCCGAAAGAAGAACCATGATTCGGCTCTTGGCCTCACTTCCGCGGAGACGGTTGATGCCGTGTGCGATGGCCATCCCGATGGCAGTACCGTCATGCGTTTCCTCCACAATGCCCACTTGATCGAGAAGGTCTAACAGCACTTCATAGTCGATGGTTAACGGACACTGGATATAGCTCTCCCCGGCAAAGACTAGCAGACCGATCCTGTCCCCCTCGCGATCTTCGATAAACTTCCACGCCGTCGCCTTCGCCGCCTCGAGGCGGTTCGGCTTGAAATCTTCAGCACGCATGGAGCTGCTGATATCGAGAATAAGATTGATGTCGACCACATTCACCGAAGTTTCGGTGAGGTCCATAACGGCTCGGGGCCGAGCCATGGCCATAATCAGCAGTGCCAGTACCGCGAGCTTTACGAGTCTGAGCCCTTTCACTTTCCGATTTCCCGAGAGTCCAGATATACGTTTGACTGATTCAATGGTTGAAATCTGGATCGTCCCCTCGCGCTTCTCTCCCCACCGTTTCTGCCACCAGAAGCCGAGCGGGATCAGCAGACCAAATACGAGAATCCAAGGATTGGCAAATTCGAACACTTAACTGGGTTTGAAACTCTGTTCAATAAAATGACTCAAGCGGAGAATTGTTTCCTCCTGAAAGAAATTCGCCACCAACTGCAGGCCGATGGGAAGGCCGGCGGAAGTTTCTCCCGCGGGGATGCTCAAAGCAGGGACGCCGGCGAGGCTCATGGGGGTGGTGAAAATATCTGAGAGATACATCTCGAGCGGGTTTTCAAGATGCTCGCCATGTCTGAAAGCTGGTGTCGGTGTCGTGGGGAGAAGTACGGTGTCAACTTCGGTAAAGACTTTTGCAAAGTCGTCGCGGATCAGCCGGCGCACCTGCTGACCTTTCCTGAAGTAGGCATCATAGTAGCCCGAGGAAAGGACGTAGGTGCCGAGCATAATTCGCCGTTTGACTTCATCGCCGAAACCGTCCGATCTGCTGTCGTGGTACATGGATTGAAGGTCACCCCCTCTTTCACTCAGTCCGTACCTGACGCCATCGTAGCGCGCCAGATTTGAGGACGCTTCAGCGTTGGTCAGAACGTAATAG
>LUOC01000107.1 GCA_001626655.1 Fidelibacterota bacterium REDSEA-S14_B6
GTACGGAGTTGAGACCGAGGCTGGTGGTCTACCGGAGTCTCTCCCATATCTACGGTCAATTGGTGGATGATGTGACAGGGAAGACGATACTTGCTGCTTCATCCACGGAGAAAAAACTGAGCGGCCCCAAACAAGAGACGAAGATGGATTTGAGTACGGCGGTGGGAAAAGAGCTCGCGGCCAGGGCCAAGAAGAGCAAGATATCGAAGGTAGTATTTGATAGAAACGGGTTTCTGTACCACGGCAGGGTAAAGGCTTTTGCTGAGGGCGCCCGCGAAGGAGGACTTGAGTTTTGAGCAGTATCAATCCGACTGAACTTGACCTGAATGAAGAGACGGTCGTCAAGATCAACAGGGTGGCGAAAGTGGTCGCCGGCGGCCGCCGATTCCGTTTCAGTGCCATCGTTGCCATCGGTGATGGTCAGGGCCACGTGGGCCTCGGCCACGGCAAGGCCAATGAAGTGATTTCAGCCATCTCCAAATCGAAAGAAAATGCAAAAAAGAGCATGTTTCGAGTGCCGATTATTAACGGAACTATCCCCCATAAAATAGTAGGTAAATTTGGCGCAGCTAAAGTGATGCTTAAGCCAGCATCCCCCGGTACTGGAATTATCGCAGGGGGCGCCGTGAGGGCGCTCATCGAGCAAGTCGGAATCACGGACATTCTGACGAAGCGGTACGGTTCATCCAACGTGAACAACATAGTGAGGGCTGTGGAGGAGGCGTTGCGGTCGCTTCACGATCCCGTATCTGTGGCGAATCGCCGCGGTATCACCATTGGAGAGGTGTTCAACTAGGTGTGATGATGGCGAAGAAGTCAGCAAAATCGATTCACATCACGCAGATCAAGAGCGCTATCGGGCATAACGTGAAAGCGAAGAAAACCTTGGAGGCACTCGGTCTGCGGAGAATGAATCAGACAGTTGTTCACGCCGACACACCCGTGATCCGCGGTATGGTTAACAGAGTCAGTTTCTTGCTGAAGGTTGAAGACGCGTCATGAAACTTAACGAATTGACAGCTCCGTCCAGTCTCACCAAGTCGCGCAAGCGCATTGGCCGCGGTGAAGGGTCGGGGACAGGGAAGACCTCCGGCAGGGGGAATAAAGGGTATCACTCGAGATCGGGAAGCAAACGGCGAAGCTGGTTTGAAGGGGGGCAGATGCCTCTCCAGCGGCGTGTCCCGAAACGGGGCTTCTCCAATGCGCGATTCAAGAAAGTTTATCAGACGGTGAGCCTCTCGTCCATCTCAAAGCTTGAAGACGAGAAGGTGGATGTTGCCACACTCCTCGAGAAAGGGGTGATCCGTTCGGCGGCGAAGCCTGTGAAGATTCTGGCTAACGGCGAGATCGAGCGGGCGGTGGAAGTTTTTGCCGACGCATTCAGCGCGACGGCGGCCGCGAAAATTGAGAAGGCCGGAGGCAAGGCGATCGTAGCATGATTGAAAAGTTCAGAAATGTTTTCGCAATTCCTGAACTGAGACAGCGGATTCTGTTCACGCTCACTCTCCTTGTGGTCGTCAGGATCGGCGCACACATCCCTGTGCCGGGGATCAACACAGAAGCGTTAGGCGCGGCTATCCAGAACTTCCAGAATACTCTCTTCGGCCTCTACGATCTCTTTGCCGGTGGCGCTTTCCAGAAGGCGACTATCTTTGCCCTCGGAATCATGCCCTATATCTCGGCGTCGATTATCATCCAGCTCATGGGCGTGGTCGTCCCCTATTTCCAGAGATTGCAGAAAGAGGGCGATGAGGGCCGGAAAAAGATTACTCAGCTGACACGCTATGGAACAGTACTCATCTCCTCTTTGCAGGCTTACAGTATTGCAATTTTTCTCGAGAATCTTGAGTCCAATGTTGGCGGATTCCAGATGATGGTGGTGCCCGAGCCCGGCTTCGGATTCAGACTCCTCACCATGATCACCCTGGTAACGGGGACGGTCTTTATCATGTGGTTGGGCGAACAGATCACCGAGCGGGGAATCGGGAACGGAATTTCGCTCATTATCATGATCGGAATTGTGGCCGGAGTGCCTAACATCATTGTGAGTGAGATCTCCCTCATCCAGGAAGAGGTGAGAGGCCCGCTGACGGAGGTGGTTCTTCTCGGAATCATGTTTGTGATTGTGGCATTCGTGGTGCTCATCACACAAGGGACGCGGAAGATTCCGGTGCAGTACGCCAAGCGGATTGTGGGCAGAAAAGTCTACGGCGGACAGTCGACACACATTCCCCTTCGTGTCAATACCGCCGGAGTGATGCCAATTATTTTCGCCCAGTCCATCATGTTTCTGCCGAACACGGTTGCGATGTTCTTTCAGGGCAGCGAATTCATGCAGGGTGTGATGCTCGTCTTTTCGCCCCAGCACTGGTTCTACTGGACCGTCTTTGGACTGACCATCATTTTCTTCACCTACTTCTACACAGCCATCGCTTTCAATCCTCAGGAGGTTGCGGAGAACATGAAGAAGCACGGCGGTTTCATCCCCGGCGTCCGCCCCGGGAAAAAGACGTCTGAGTTCATTGACAACATTCTGAGCAGGGTGACGCTTCCCGGCTCCATCTTCCTCGCCTTTATCGCCGTCTTCCCGTTTATTTTGATGAACACCATGGATGTCGGCTACGATCTCGCCTCGTTCTTTGGCGGGACGAGTCTGCTGATTATCGTCGGTGTCGCGCTGGATACACTCAACCAAGTGGAATCCCATCTGCTGATGCGGCACTATGACGGATTCCTGAAGAAGGGACGAATTCGCGGAAGGAGACGCGCCTGAGATGGTCAACATTCGCAGCGAAAGAGAAATTGAGAAAATCCGTGAGAGCGGAACAATTGTCTTCGAAACCCTCTCGGCTCTGGAGGAAAGGATTGTGCCCGGCGCTAACGGGAATGAGCTGGACAGATTTGCGGAACAGTTCATCCAGTCGCGGGGCGGCGAGCCGGCGTTCAAGGGGTACATGGGTTATCCATCGAGCCTCTGCATTTCGATCAACGAGGAGGTCGTCCACGGAATCCCTTCGACGCAGCCGTTTGTGGAAGGGGACATTGTCAGCATTGACTGCGGCGTTCTCAAAAACGGTTACTACGGCGACAGCGCCCGGACCTATTCGGTCGGCGCCGTTGGGTCTGAAGTGAGAGACCTGATGCGCGTTACTGAAGAGGCGCTCTACCTTGGAATCGACAGAGCAGTGGCGGGGAACTATGTTTCCGACATTGGTTGCGCTGTTCAGTCCCACGTGGAAGAGCACGGTTACTCGGTCGTGAGGGAACTTGTGGGGCACGGCATCGGAAGGGAACTACATGAAGATCCCCAAGTGCCCAATTACGGCACTCCCGGCCAGGGTGTTGAGCTTAAAGAGGGGATGTGCATCGCCATCGAGCCTATGGTGAATCTGGGCGAGAAGGAGATTTACACGAAGGATGATGGATGGACAATCTGTACACG
>LUOC01000108.1 GCA_001626655.1 Fidelibacterota bacterium REDSEA-S14_B6
TAGCTGTCCCCTTCACTCACCGGCGAGGGGGCCGGTTTGTGAAACGCGCTACAGAAACACCGCCGGTGAGACGTGAAACTTTTCAGCCAGCGCCTGAACCTGACGTCTGTTCAACTGCCGTTTTCCGTTCAGGATTTCGGAGACCACACCCTGACTGCCAATCTCTTTCATATCCTTCTGCTTAAAGCCGTGTTCATCCATCAGCATTTTCAGTGCGGAAACGGAGTCTCCAGAGTGAGCGGGAACATTGAGTTCCTCATACACTTCGATCAGCCGGCCCACCGTTTCCATGAGCGCCGCCAGAGGATGGGCTTGGTCGTTGCCCACCTCATCAATCAGACTGTCCAGAAAACGGACCATTCTGCCGTACTGGGCTTTCGAGTGCGGAACAGACAGCATATCCTTCACACTTGGCCAAGCCTTGGTGATTTGATTCAGTTGCGATTCCGATGGCCTCATTTCAGATCCTGTTTCCAATTCTCCTTGTCATATTCCGCGTGAGTCAGCACATGGCGGATATAGACGCATTTCGTATTGTAGTGGATGGCCGCAATGAGACGCGCTTTGTTTCCGCTGATATTGAACACTGTGAGATTCTGAACCGTGTCAGCGCTAGGGAACGTCTTTCTAAGATCATGAAACGAGGCATAATCTGTCTTAGCCATAATTCGATACCAGTTGTCCAAGCCGCTTTTGCAGCCTGGGTGCTCTTGACCAAATTCATTTAGTCGTTTTCTTGTGATGATACGCAAAGGAATTTATCTCAATATGAGATATTTATCAAGGTCTTTTATATCATGTGCGAACGTCACAATCTGTGATGATTGCTCAAAATGGTACCAACCCTCAGTTGGCTCCCCGTAATTAAGGTTCTCTGCCCTTTTGTTCAGGAGAAAAGAACGTAAATCCGAAGGCGACAGTCCTCAGCGTGCGCCGTTGCGGGGGAGCCTACAGGACTCTTGTCCCCATCCACCACGAGATTGCGACGTCCCGATCGAATCAGGACTCGCAATGACAACAAGAAACGGGAGTCATCACGAGCCTGACGAAGTCGGGCGTCGTGATCCCGTCATTCTTGTCCGATGGCTCCTTGACTAATCTGACTGATTCTCAAGAACCTGTCAGGTTTGCTTGGCGGGTAACTAACTGTTTGTGTCGGAGACGCCCCGCCCTAAATTTGGCGCCTGTGAAGAGTTCACTTTCAATCCTCTTTTCCGCCCTGATGCTGGCGGGCTGTTCATCCGACGGACAGTTCACCCTCACGGAAAAGAACTACGCAGTATGGCGCGACTACATCACGCCGCCGGAGAATGAACTGAGGTGGAAGTCGATCCCGTGGCGCACCTCCTTCACGGAAGGGATGGTCGACGCCGACAAGTTTGATAAGCCGCTGCTCCTTTGGGCAATGAACGGCCACCCCCTGGGGTGCACGTGAGGGAACGGCGTTGCCGGCCGGCGGTCTGTCTGGTCTGATCCCCGACTCATAGAAATCACCCGGGAGTTCATCCCGGCCACGGACGAGGTGTGGCGCCTCCAGCGTGTGAAGGACTCAGACGCCACCTTTTTTCAAAGCATGGCGAACAAAGGGCACTACCGGGGAGAGGGGCAGACCCGTCAGGGGATCTACGTCTGCAGCCCCGGCGGCAAGCTCCTCAGCTCCATCAACTCTCTCGATCCTGACAAAGTCCTCGAATCGATCAAGGGGGGACTTGAGAAGTGGAACAGTCTGCCACCCGCCGATCGAGAGCTGCGCTCACACCAGACGATTGAGCCGGCCCACAGATGGGAAGACAATTATCCTGCCGGAGGTCTTGTCCTCACCTCGGTGAACACGGACTTGCCCTCCGATCCTCCGCGCACTGAAGAACGGACCGGCCTCTGGAACCTCGACCACGTCTGGTTCAGCAAGGCCGAAGCGCGGCAGTGGCTCTCCCATGATCCCCGGGAAGGGGACACTTACTCCCCTCCGGTTGAGCTGGCCCATCGGCTGTTCCGCTTCCATCTTGTGGACAACGTCCGGGGGCAGACACTCCCCTTCGCGCCCCAGGAGATCAAGGAAGCGGAGCTGACTGTAGAGATCGTGGAGCAGCGCGAATCAGTGGTAAGCATGCGCATCAGCGGGAGCGCCAGGGCGATCGCCAAGGGCGACTGGCTTCTGGGCGAAAACGACTGGACGCCGAAGCACCCCCTCGATCACGGAATGACCAGTGAAATGCTCGGGACGGCGGTGTACGATCTTTCTTCGGATAGCTTTACCGAGTTTGAGGTCGTCGCCATCGGCAAGCGGTACGGACGGACGGAGAACAACAGCAGGCGAAACGCCCCCGATTCAAGCTATGTGGGATTTCTGTTTACACTCTCCGGTGGCGGGCCGTCAGAGAGAATAGCCCCGGCCTTTGTCGATATTTACGACGCTGACTGGATCGTCAGCCCCTCGACGGAGTCGCCCTGAGGGCGCTCCGCTTCCCAACTCCCAAAAAGACTACTTCTTACTCTTCCCCTTCTTGGAGGTCTTTGACTTTTCCGGGACCGGAGCAAACCCCTTGTCAAAGGAAGCGTCCGAAAAGATGAAGGCCATTTTGTCTTCCGCTTTTTCCGTTTTCCCCTGACAGTTGCCGCAGCAAAAAGTGACCTCCGCCGCCGCCACCTTCACAGCTTTCTTCGGGTTCAACTTTCTCCCTGATAGGGGACAGCTGGTCTGCATATACTGCCCCGACGCCACGAGCTGGTAGTTCGCCGCCACGGCGAACTTCGCCGAAGCGTCTTCGAAATCGGCCTTGCACCCCTCACAGCAGAAAAAGACTTTCCCTGCCTTGTAGCTGGTATGCTCACTTTTGTCAACGGCCTCGCCCGAGACAACGCACGTCACATCCGCTTTTTCCTTGTTCTTCTTATCCTTGTCTCCGGCGCCGAGCGAAAGGGCCGCCGCCAGGATGATGAAGAGGGAAGTACGAAACTGTTTCATCTGCTTTTCCTCGATTAGTTAACGTTCAAAGAGAACTTAGTGGTTTAATCGGCCACTTTCAATAATTAACGCCCCTTTCGCCGGGGATGAGAAAAAAGTGAAAAAGGACCGTTCAATCATCAGAGAAGCTTGTGTCGAGACGTGCGAAGAGGCAGTTACGGCTCAGCGGCGCGGCGCTGACAGAATCGAGCTGTGCAGCCGTTTGGATCTGGACGGCGTCACGCCGGAACGGGCAGTTATGGAAGAGACAGTGGCGTCCCTCTCCATCCCCGTCAAAGTGATGGTTCGTCCCCGAGGCGGCGGTTTTGTCTACGGAGAAGATGAGCTAATCGCCATGGAGAAACAGCTTGATCTCTGCAAGTCCCTTGGCGTCAAAGAAGTGGTTTTCGGCCTGTTGAATTCAGATGGGACTGTTGATATAGAGTCCACGGCGAGGCTGGCGGAGAGGGCCTCTCCCATGGCTGTCACATTTCACAAGGCCATCGACTGTGCCGGCGATATTTTGGAAGAGACAAGTCGTCTGACATCGATACCGCCGATCTCCAGCATTCTAACCTCCGGCGGCAAACGGACAGCCATGGACGGGAGCGGGACAATCAGGGAGATGTTTCACAGCTTTGGTGATCGTTTCAACATCATCGCGGCGGGATCGATTACGGAAGCCAACCTTGATGAAGTCCACAGCACACGCGCTTTCTCACCGATGATCCGTCTGAAATGTGCGAGGGCGTTCTGATCTTCGCGCTTCAGTTCCAGAACCTGCGCAACCAGATCCACCGCCATGGCATGATGCTCACCGGAACTCCGCACCCCGGCGGCTTTTATGGTGAGAGCATCTGTATAGGCGATCGATGAATGGACTATCAGAATGCCAGCCGGCGTCCAGAGGTCGCTCTTCATGTTGTCGGCGGCTGCTTCCATGTTCTGCCCGGCCACGGTCAGGAACTCTTTGAACCGCAGACGGTCCACCGATTTCCGGGGGATTTTCTTCGCCGTCATTTTGCCACCCTTTCGTCGCCAGCGATTGTGATATGGTCAGACAGAATCTCCTTTTTCGTGTCCATGAACGACCTATCCCCTGAGCGCCATTCCCGCAAAGTCATGATGATCGGTGAAAGTGTGATGCCGAATTTTCTCTGCAGTTTGGCCTGGAGTTTGTCCGTTCGGTGGGCGGCAGATTCCCTCGCCTGTTCACCCTTGACCAGAACAATCAGATCCAGATCGCTCTCCACCGTATCGGTAGTCCTCGCCGCACTTCCAAACAGCGCCGCCCAAACAGACGCGCCGTTCAGTTCAATCTTTATAGTCTCTACAATGGCGTTGATCATCCCGCGCTCACTCTCGAAAAGCGGCGATAGAAACTTGTTTGCCATGTAATGTTCCCTGTTCACCGAATAGAGCCTCACTTTGCCGCTCCCCTGATAGGAGACGACACCTATCACCTCCAGCCTTTGCAGGACGAGACGACAGTTGCGGTCATTCATCTTCGCTCTGCGAGATATCTCCCTCCCGCTGATTCCCTCTTTCAGAGGGAACAGTACCCTCAGGACAGAGACATGCCCTGGCGTCTGAAACAGCTTCTCTAGTGGTTTTCTAAGGTAGGACATGGGATAGAAGCATGCGTATTATAGTACTCATTTGCGTAATATATTACGCATATTACTTCCGAATAAGAAGAAGAATTAATGGGGACGCTTCCCTGAGTGCGCCACTGGCACAGCGGTAGGGCGATTTTGTGGTGTGCCCGGAAGCACGGGGCCACCGCTCTACTTCCGATGAAAGATCGGGAAGTTAAGAGCAGAAAGAAAGAAGCTTAACAGCACTTTCGAAAGGTGATTCGTCCTTTCTCGCCAGGCAAATTTCCCTTCCATTGGCCCACGACGCAAGGGGTTTGTAAGGGGAGTTTAGCCGCCCGTTTTCACAGTGAGGTTGTTGACACTATTCCCGTCTTTGCCTACCAGTTCTGCCATGATCGTTCCCTCTTCCGCGTTAATGGTGATGAGGCCGAAGTTGTGATCGGTG
This sequence comes from Fidelibacterota bacterium REDSEA-S14_B6, assembly GCA_001626655.1. GTDB lineage: Bacteria > Fidelibacterota > Marinisomatia > Marinisomatales > S15-B10 > S15-B10. The sequence goes on from LUOC01000108.1 coordinate 4,988, forward strand.
TAGGTCGGGCCGTTGATCCTGTACGGTCCCGGTTCCGTGGAAGGATAGGTAGTAGCATTCAGGGGGCTGGAGGTGATCTCGTGGATGGTATTGCCGCCATCTGTGGTAAGGCGGTAAAGCCCGCCGCGGTGGCGGTCACCGGAAAGGAACAGGACGTTGTCTACGCCAAGCTTATCTAGAAGGTTTGTCATCCGTGTCCGTTCGTGAGGCATCATCATCCAACATTCCCACCCGTGGCCCGCCGCCAGAAACTGAACGGACGAAACAATTAACCGAAAATCAGCCGAGGACGACAGTGTCTTCTCCAGCCAGGCCCACTGAGTTTCCCCGAGCATGGTCTGAGTTGTATCGACTGTGGGAAGATACCGTTCCTTTCCTTCCGCCCCCCAATCGTCCGTTGATGAAAGGCGCCCCCGAAAGTAGCGGGTGTCAAGATATAAGATCTGAACCATTTTCCCGTTCAGATTGAGTCGTTGTTCACGGTAAAGACCGCGGCGTGTTCTTCGAACGTCATCTTTCGGAACCTCCCAGAAATCGAAGAACAGTTGTTCAGATGCCTCCTTATGAGTGTAGTCAGTCAAGTTCCCGATCCCGGAAGTTCCCTTTCTGTTTTTTGTATGCGTCGGCCATCTTCGTCAGTTTTCCGTCATGGGTATCACCGTATACATTGTCACCGATCATCAAAAACATGTCCGGCCCAGCGGACTTCACAGTTTCAAAGATCGACAGTGATTTGTCCTGATCGAGGCAGGAACCGAAACCGATCTTCACGGTTGACCTGCCTTCAAGGTGGTCGTAGGAACGAGGACCAAAGAGCGGGGATTCTTCCTGTTGGGAAGAATCATCCGGGTTGCCGCAGGCACTAAAGAGGAGTGTGAAGAGAAGCAGGGACCGCCGATGCATCGTACTTACTTCACGAATTCCCTCAGCTCGGTCAGGAAGATATCGAAGGATGGCTGGTGGTTATACATCATATGCCCTGCCTCCAGTTCGGTCAGTTTTATCCTCGCCACATCGATCCCGTTTTCATGGATCGTATTGGTGGCGGTGAAACAGGGTGTGGCCAGGTCGTAGATACCGCATGCGATGTAAACCTTGAAATCAATGTTCTCCCGCATGGCCCTGCCGATATGAGGCGCCACGTTTACGTAGCGAGGCCATCCGCCCTGAGTGGAGACCCAATCCCACGATCTCGACAGTTCGCGGTCGCTGCTGCGGTACAGTCGTTTCAGATCGACGCCGATCTCCGCCAGCCATGAGTGGAGCGCCGACACATATGCGGCGGAAAACCCTTCGCTGGAAATATCCGTATCCGGGAACTGGCCCGCGGCCATATAATCACGGCCTTTGTATCTTGAATCGAGGCGGCCCACTGAAAATCCCTCGTCCCGGAGCAGTTCCTTGCGAAAACTGGAGGCATCCACCCGAAGGTTGGAATTGAGGACAAACTGTTTTGAAAGCCCTGAGTAGTAGGAGATTTTATCGGCAATCTCATCTTTTTCACGTGCCGATATTCGAGACCCTTTTAAAAGGGCGGGTCCAAGTTCATTAATACTGAATTCCTTCGCTTCCTCGTAAAACTCCAGCAGTGTCTGCCGTGTACGAATCTTGCCGTGGTAATATGCGGTAACAGCGTATGTAGGAAGATAGCCCACGTAGGGGGAATTGTTTCCCGGAGTAAATCGTATATGCTGAAGATCTGTTGCGGGTGAGACGAGGATCAGGCCGTTTATCTCGATATTGGTCAGTTCGCCGTTTCGGAGTTCGGCCAGCATCTGGGGGCCCCGGATACCACCGTAGCTTTCCCCGAGAATATACTTGGGTGAATTCCACCGGTCATTGTCCTGG
>LUOC01000109.1 GCA_001626655.1 Fidelibacterota bacterium REDSEA-S14_B6
GTGCTCTACGGCCCATGTCCCCCACATCCCCCGTTCCCCTTGCGGGAGGGTCTCAGCCTGGGTTGCTTTTCAACCGCCGAGATAACTGGCGATTTGGCACAGGACTGAACATGACGTTAACAAAAACATGGGAGGACAAACCGGTGATAAAACAAGTATTAGATGCGTCTCGCTCATTCTTTTTGGTCGTATGTGGCATAGCAATCCTCGTGGCAGCATTCTCAGCGAAGTCTTTCGTTGAAGAGAACAGGCTTCTTGCTCAGTCTGCACGCGAGGCTCAGGAGCATTTTCTGATAGCGACTGCGGAGACAAGAGGCATCGTTACAGATATCGGCTTCGGCTGGGCCGTTCTTGTCCTGACTGATGAGGAGATCATTCCACCGGCGACTGCGAATAAGCTGTTGGATGAAACAATTGCATCTATTTCGAAACGTTCGGAGAGGTTCGGCAAACTTGCCAAATACTTGAACGATTATCGAATAAACCAGGAGTATTAGCTTATCTAGGGTCACGGCGAACCTCCCCCGATCGGGTAGGTAGGCTCGCTCCTGTGCCTGACACCCGAAAAAGAGTGTAGGGGACAAAGAAATATGGCTCTGTTTCTTGGCTTTCTTTGTTCGCCCTTCGCGTCTTCGTAGTGAAATGTTTTCTCTGTGAGCTCTGTGGCCACATTAGAACTGACACTGTCCTGCAGCACCGCTCCTCCGAGTCAGCTCAGTCCACTTCGCGGCTTCGTTGTGAAGTGACTTACAAAAGTCCACACCATCGACACCATGAACCCCGGATAGAACGGCTCAAGGCCGAGAGGGTACCGGCCGTCCGGGAGGCCGAGAACAAGCCAGCTGAAACTGACAGCTGTGGCGAGGAGCATCATGACGGGCACGCCCGTGAGAGGCCGCTTCAGCCAGAAGGTAGCCAGAAAAGGGATGAGCAGCCCGGGTATCACCACACTCCCCAGCGAATACCATAGCTTCACCACAGACGGAACGAGCCACGCTAAGAGTAGCGACATAACTGCCATGAGAAGGAGCCCAATCTTCGTGGCTGTCACTTCGTCCTTCAGTCTGCCCATCCGCCAGAGGATGTCCCGCCCGATGGTGATTCCGCTGATGAAGCCGAAGGAGTCGATGGTGGACATGATGGTGGCGAGGAGGCCGGCGAAGAAGAGTCCTTTCGCGATGGGCGGCAGAACAGCAAGGCCGAGAGCAGGGAGCGCCACTGCCGCCTCCGATCCTTCGGGGAGGAGCAGTCTGCTGTAGAGTCCCGCCGAGAGGGTTAGGAAATCGAAGATCACCCAGAAACCGATGGAGGTGAGGATGCCTCGCTTTGCCACAGTGGGCGACTCGGCGGCGGCACACCGCTGGTAGAAGCCGGGATCGACGAACGTCCAGAGAGCGATGAAGAACCAGACCAGAATGACCTGTGTCGTATTTCCGCCGTGCCACGCGAGGTGGAGTGGCGGGAGTCCCGCTTTCATGGCTTGAAGACCGCCGGCCTCCCGGAAGCAAGTGAAGACCAGCAGAGCAAATCCGACGAACATGAGCATGAACTGTAGAATGTCTGTCCGGACGACCGATCGGAAACCGCCGTTATAGACGTAGACGAGGCTCACCGCCGTGGCGAGGAGGATCGCCGGCAAGAGAGCAATCTCAAAGATGGATGTGATAAGCAGGGCGCAGCTCAGAACGTATGGCGCCGGTGTGGTGAGAACGGCCACCAGTCCCGCGCCGATGACGCCGGCGGTCTCGCCGTAATGGTGACGCAACCGATCGGGAATGGTGGCGAAGTTGTCATGGCGAATCCTCCCCGCAATGAAGAGCGCGAACAGGAGTGCGAAGATGTAGTAAGGGAGCCCGAGGATAATCCAGTTGGAAATGCCGTAGCGGTAGGTGAACTCGCCCACGCCGAGGATGCCGCCGTACCACGTTGCCACCAGCGAGGCGGTGAAGGGGAGGAGCGTCAGCCGGCGGCTAGCCAAAAGGTAGTCGGTATGATCCTGATTCCGTCGTGCACCAAACAGTCCGAGGGCGAGGAGCCCGCCGGCATAGAGCAGAATGACAGCGATATCAACAGCGTGGAGTTCGTCGCTCAATCGCCGTGCCCGATAAAGACCAGAACCACCCCGCCGGTCACCCTCACGGAGAACTGACTGCCCTCCGCCACATTGCTGATTCCGTGGCCGCCGGAGCAGAGCGCCTCGTTCTCGAGAGGATACTTCAGCCCCTCGGTGGTGACGGCCGGTTCACCGTGCGCTGTCAGCAGAGAGATAGTTGCACCGGAAACGAAGCTGAACTTTCTCTCACCTGTGAGTGGGTGGACAGTGTGGTGATCGGTGACTGCTGACAGTTCGAGCTTTGCACTTGCGTCGATCATGACCGCAAAGTTCGCCAGCATGTGGTCCTCGCGGCCGCCCGAGAGTCCCAGAAGTGTCGCTGACTGAACACCCTGTTTGATACAGAAGTCGAGAGCCTTCTCAAGGTCGGTCGAGTTTTGTTGAGGAACGTCAATCACTTGGGCACCGTCCGGGAGGGATGCTTTGTCGACAGAATCCATGTCGCCGATGACGATGTCCGGATTCCGCCCCAGCCTCACGGCTGTGGCGGCTGCGCCGTCGGTGCAGATGAGCGTGCCGGCGCTCTCGAGTATGGAGAGGGGTGCGGGGTGGGAGGGCGGCTCGCCGTCAGCTAAAGGCCGGCCCTGAGGATTTGAGCGTCACCGTCTGCATCAACCCCTCCCGGGAGATGAGCAGCTCCGCCGTGCCGCCCTGCGGAACGTCCCGAAGCCGTCTGGTAAGCGTTTTGGTGGAGACGCGCGTGCCGTTCACTGCGACGATTTCGTCATTCACGTTCAGTCCTCCGGAGTACGCGGGCGTCCCGGCCCTGACGGTTCTGACAACAGGATCGCCGTCGCCTCTTGTCTCGAAACCGAAGTAGGCCGTCGATTCATCAACGCCTTCGCCGTACTTCCGATCCAGCTTACACCCCACCGTTACCAGCGGTGTTTTGTAGTCAACCTCATCGGGGGTGCCGGCGCAGCGCCAGACGTCGTCCAGTTTTCTTCCCGCCACGGATTCGCTGATCTCCCTGAACTCCTTGGAGGTGAAACCGGTGGAGGGGTCCGCCTCGTACCGCCGGTTCAGCTCCCTGAAAACATCGTCAATCGATTTCTCCCCATCGGTTGCAGCATTGATGGCGAGATGAAGCATGAGCCCAACCACGGCACCCTTGGAGTAATAGGAGATGAGGACATTGGGCGACTCCTCGTTCCGCCGATAATACTTGATCCATGTGTCAAAGCTCGACTCCACCGCCGACTGAACCTGCCGCCCCGGCGCTGTCTCAACACTGCTGATGTCCCTGCCGAGAAACTTGAAGTACCCCTTCACATCCAGAATCCCGGAACGGAGAAGGAGGAGATTGTCATAATAGCTTGTGATTCCCTCGGAAATCCATAGGTCTTCGGTGTAGTTCTCCCGCTCATAATCGAAGGGGCCCAGGGCGATGGGGCGAATCCGCTTGATGTTCCATGTGTGGAAGTATTCGTGCGCCACCGTGGAGAGGAAACGGTGGTAGCGGTCGTCGTCGGAAAAGATCCATCTGTCGGCCTGGATGGTGGTGGAGTTAAGGTGCTCCAAGCCGCCGCCGAGACCGTCGAGGAGAAGGATGTGAAAGACGTAACGGTCGTAAGGCATGCCGCCGAAGATTTCATGAGTCGTTTCCACAATTTTCTTGAAATCGTCCTTCAACCGTTGTTTGTCCACGTTCCCTTCGCCGAATAGGGCGATCTCGTGGGGCTTCCCCTTCACCTTGAAGGTGATGACGTCATGATTGCCGATGAGGATGGGGGAGTCGGCGAGGATTTCATAGTTCTCGTATGAGAAGGTGTTGCGCCTCCCCTTCACTTTCGGGAGGCCCGTGGAAATCTGCTTCCAGCCGCGGAAGGGCGTCACCTTCACTTCGCCCGGTTCATTCTCTCGACCATCCACGTAGAGGAAGATGGACGTGCCGTTCAGGTAGCCGCGGGAGTCGTTGAGGAAGCTTGTCCGCACCGTCTGCTCGTAGGCGTAGACGCGGTACTTCAGCGTGAATTCCTTATGCCTTCCGGCTGACACTTCCCAGGTGTTTTTCTTGACCTTCTCCACTTTCAGCTTTTTCAGTCCGGCGTAGGCCCTCACCCTCGGGATGTGGCGGGCAAACTCCCGAACAAGGTAGGACCCCGGCGTCCAGACCGGCATCTTAACGGCCACCGTTTCATCTGTGTTTCCGCTCACCGTCATCTCCACGTGGTAATAGTGGGTGTGGGGCTCCGGCATGGAGAGGTGATATTTGATCTGAGGCTCAGCAGCCACGGTCGCTCCGCTCCAGAGAACTGACAGGGCAAAAGCAAGTTTTTTCATCTGACTTGACCATCCTTTTGTCGCTTCACGGAAAAAAGAAAATACGACTTAGTGGCGGTAGAGGAGAAGCGATCATTCGGCGCCAATCGGTGAAATAACTGTTTGTGCAGGCTTCAACAAAGAGTTAAATTGGAAACGAAAAACACGATAATCGTTTCCTATGTCCGATAAGTTTACACCTCAGGAAGAGCAGATTCTCCAGAACAGTTTCGAGGAGATGTCGCAGGTCGGCGTCCGCTCATTTACCGTGGACGCCCTTGCGGGAAAGCTCGGAATGAGCAAGAAAACGATCTACAAGTTCTTTCCCACGAAAGATGCGCTCATCGAGAAAAGCGTCACCTTTTTCCTGAGCGTGGTGGAGAGGAAGTTCCGCAAGGTCAGGGAATCGAATCTCGATCCCGCCTCCAAGTTTGTTGAACTGATGGAGTTCATCATGAATCAGGCCCGGAAGGTGCCCATCGAAAGAGTGGCCGATCTCAAAATTCGGTATCCCGATGTCTGGCAAATCATCGTCCGATTCAGGCTCTCCCGTCGGGACGATTTCCACGCCATCCTGAAAGAGGCCCAGGAAGCCGGCCTTGTTCGAGCGGAGATCGACATCGACCTCGCCGCCACGCTCTACATCAATATCATCAATTCCACGTTCCTGCCTGAATTTTTCATCGATAACGATCTCCCCGTCCGGGAGACAGGCATCACTTTCCTGAAGATGATCACCGGCGGACTGTTCACTCCCGAGGGACTCAAGAATGTCAAGATTGACTGAGTGGGCACTCCAGTTTCCGCGGACGACAGTCTCCGGCGTAATCCTCGTTTCCGTCCTGCTGGGCTGGCACATCCCCAAGATCCATTTCGAACCGGACATGAAGGCGATGATCCCTCAGGATTTTCCTCAGGTGACGGCCCTTGAGGAAATCGACGAACTATTCGGCGGGAACGAGATCATCGTTGTGGCGGTGGCGTCCGATTCACTCCTCCATCCGGGAACGCTGGAGAAATTCCGATCGCTCCACGAAGAGCTCGAAGAGGTGCCCTCTGTGGACCGAGTCCTCTCCGTTTATTCCGCAAAGGAGATTATCAGTTCGGCGGAAGGGTTCGAAGTGGTGGATCTGCTTGAAGAAATCCCCACATCGGCTGAAGACCGGCAGAGGTTGAAGGAGAGGATCAAGCGCAACGAACTGTTTTCAGCCACACTCTTCTCCGAGGAACTGGACGCCATGTCTTTCATGCTCATGCTCAACTCATCCTATGGAATGGACGACCTTCAGGTCAGGAACGCTGTTGTGGAGATTGTGGCGAAATACCGATCGCCGGAGATGGTCTACGTCGCCGGTCTCCCTTTGACGCGGGCCGCTGTCCTTGAGGGGATGCGGACAGACATGAAGAACTTCCTCCCCTACGGCGTCATGCTGATGATTCTTCTGCTGGCTCTCAGTTTCAGAAGTTGGATGGGCGTCTTCCTTCCCCTCATCGTTGTAGGCTTCTCCCTGATCTGGACGTTCGGTCTTATCGGCCTCTTGGGCATCGACTTTGTCTTTTTCTATGTCCTCATGCCGGTCATCCTTATCGCGGTGGCGAACGATTACGGCATTCACATGGTGGCCCACTATTTCGAGAATCTGAAGCGGCGACTGTTCGATGACAAGATGGAAAACATCCGGGAGACGGCATCGAGTCTCAACAAGCCCATCGTCCTTGCCGGGGTGACCACC
>LUOC01000011.1 GCA_001626655.1 Fidelibacterota bacterium REDSEA-S14_B6
GTCGATCTGTTTCCGAAGAGGCACTTTATAATAATGTGAGAAACAATTATGGCGCAATAGTGGTGGCCGCGGCAGGAAATGCAAACACAAGCGAAGCTCACTATCCCTCGGCCTATCCATCGGTTGTGGGAGTAGCATCATCCAATTCCAGCGACAAGAAGAGCAGCTTTTCCAACTACGGCACATGGGTCGATATCACCGCTCCCGGTTCCGGAATACTGAGCACCGTGTACGATGGCGATTACCAGTCGTGGAGTGGCACATCCATGGCGACGCCGCTTGTGGCCGGCGCCCTCGGACTCTTATGGTCCTACTATCCAAGAGAGCCTGCGGAGCGGATTCTTGAGATGCTCCTCCGGGGGAGCGATGATATAGATGACAACAACTCGTCCTATGCGGGCAAGCTGGGCCACGGCCGTCTCAATATGTACCGGGCCATCGCCAGCGGCACTCTCCCGCAACTCAGCGTCGCGTCTTACTCCGTTCAGGCGGTGGACGATGATGACGGGGTGCTAAATCCCGGCGAAACAGGATTGATGAGAGTCGTGCTCGAAAACGAGATCGGCTGGGCCGACGCGTCGAACGTAACGGCAGAACTTTCCAGCGATCACTGGGCTGTCACCATGATTGATAGAGAAGCGGTCTTCCCGAATATCCCCTCGGGCAACAGCGGGGTGAACGTAACCGACAGGTTCGAGTTCCAGATCGAGCCGTCGCTGGCACCGGAGGAAGTCCCTTTCACCATGATCATTCGGGCGAGCGGGGCGGGGACTTCTGTCTACAGAGACAAAGTCGATTTTTCGGTGAACGTGTCACTCGATCAGGCAGGATTTCCGTTCCCCGCGGACAATGTCATCCGGACGGCGCCAACCATCATGGACATTGACGGGGACGGCGAATCGGAAGTGATCGCTGGCTCGGACGACCACAACCTCTATGTACTCGATTCGGACGGGGATATCAAGTGGACCTTTGAGGCGGAGCGGAATATCCGTTCGGCGCCGGCCGTGGGCGATCTGGACGGAGACGGCTCGTTGGAAGTGGTCGTCGGCTCCATGGACAACCATCTATACATCCTGAGCCATGACGGCACACTGGAGACGGCGTATGAAGCAGACGGAATGATCGTCTCCTCGCCGTCACTGGCGGACCTCGATGGGAACGGAGATTTCGAAATCATCTTTCCCGTGTTCGAGAAAAAGCTTCATGTGATTCACCACGACGGCACCGACTTTTCGCCCTTTCCGCTTCCGCTGGAGGGGTCAGTGTTTTCCGGCACGGCGGTTGGGGACGTGGACGGTGACGGCAATCTCGACATCGTAGTGGGGACGTGGGATGACAAGCTGTATCTCCTGACGAGCGACGGCGCCATCCACGGCGGATTTCCCTACGCCGCCGGCGACCGTGTCTCCACCGATCCCGCACTGGCGGACCTCAATGGCGACGGGACGCTGGAAATAATTATTGGCACGGATGATAATAAGCTGCACATCATCGATTGGCAGGGTCAGCAGTTGGCGATCTACAGCGCCGGCGGGCGCGTCCAGAGCTCTCCCATTGTGGACGATCTCGACAGCGACGGCAGGGCGGAGATCATCTTTGGCGCCGGTGATGGGCATCTATACGCGGCGCGGTACGCCGGCGGTCAGCTCACCGATCTGGAAGGGTGGCCCGTGAAACTTGGCTCGACGCCGGTCAAAAGTTCTCCCGTGGCATTCGACCTCGACAACGACGGCTCCGCAGAAGTGATCGCATCGCCCACGCAGGGTCTTCTGTTCGCGGTTGGAATTGACGGCTGCCGCCGCATCGACAAAGCTGACGGTCGTTGATGTGAAGACCAAAGCGGGCGGCGGAAAGCATTGGCGAATATACCGGGGTGGTCCACGCCGCACAGGCGTCATTTACGATCCAGCCCTGTCGGTTGAGGCGGCTCCGGCAACACTGCCCGAGGAATTCTCCGTCAGCGGAAACTTCCCGAACCCGTTCAATCCGTCCACGACGGTGAGAATCAACCTGCTGTCAATACAGTTTCTCTCAGCGGAAGTTTATGATGTGACGGGAAGATCAGTCAGGCGTCTCGCAGCGAGGGAACTTCCGGCGGGAGTCCACTTCCTCACTTGGGACGGGACGGACGGCGCAGGAATTCCCACCTCCGCCGGAATCTATTTTCTCTCCGTAAGGGCCGGCGACCACCACCGCATCCAAAAAATGACACTGCTGAAGTAGTTGCTCGTTTTCGTTTTTTTGTTCTCGCGGGACGTAGATTCCGCTATCAACAGTTGGACATCAGTGAAACGACTCCTTTCAACAATTCTCATCGGATCAGCATTCGCCGCCGAGATTGACTGCCCCGACGAGACTGCCTATCACGTCGACCTCGACTCCACCAGCGCTACGTTCGGCGAAACCATCGCCACCGGCCAGTGTGGTTGTCTCGGCTTCAGTTCAGAGGTGGTGGGGACGGATACATCAGTTGCGCTGACTCTGAATGTGTTCGACTACGAGCCGTTGAGAGGGTTCCAGTTTACGGTGATAGAAGAATCTCGAGGCGCCTTACAGTTCGAATGGGCGAGGGCAACGGGGAAGTCAGACGGATGGGAAGTTTGGGACATCACCAATTCTGACG
>LUOC01000110.1 GCA_001626655.1 Fidelibacterota bacterium REDSEA-S14_B6
AGTCATCAGGGCTGGCGTCATGGCACTTGCATGGTCCATGGATAAAGTTGGCCCGATCTGCCGCTCCGCTGCCGACTGCGCTTTGGTTTTCGATATCATTCGAGGAGGCGACGAGAACGATCCAATGACACAGGACGCTCCCTTCCGCGTGGAGTGGGAAAAACCGATGAACCGATTTCGCGTGGGTTACCTTGAGGAAGCGTTTGACAAGGATACCACCGAGGCGGGGGATAACGGCCGTGTGGCCCTGGAACAGTTCCGAAACATGGGGGCGGACCTTATACCGGTGAAACTCCCGGAGGCGTTTCCTTTTCGAACATTCGACATTATCCTCCGGGCGGAGGCCGGCGCATTTTTCGACGAACTCGTCCTTTCTGGTGAAGTGGACAGAATGGTGCAGCAGAGCAGACGTTCTCGGGCAAACTCACTGAGGCAGTCCCGGTTCATTCCCGCTGTGGAATACCTTCAGGCAAACCGCCACAGACGAAATCTGATAGAAAAGATGCACACTCTTATGAAGGATTTCGATGTAGTACTCGCGCCGCAACGGGGCGGCAATCAGACACTGATTACGAACCTCACGGGCCATCCGGCCCTCTCCATACCTGCCGGCTTTGATGAAAAGGGGCGGCCCACCAGTATTATTCTTGTGGGGAATTTGTACGATGAAGCGTCAATTCTGGAGGTAGGAAATCTTTTCCAGCAACATACTGAATTCGACGATTCCCGTCCGCCCCTCTTCAGTAAGAGAGAGCAGACAGCAAACTGATGAAGCTGGAGACGTTCTAAAAAAAGGAAGGTTCTGCTATTCCACCATTTCGGCGGAACCGAGGATCTCTTCCAGGCTGAACCTTCCATCCTTTTCCATCTGACGGGCGGTGTCCACAATGGCCTTCTGCGCCTTGTCCACATCACTCTTGGAAACGGCCCCTTCCACCGGTTCGTACATCGCCTGCTTTTTCTGGGGGAGGTTCTCCAATATCTTGTCTACTTGAGCCTGATCCCTCCCTTTCAGCGCCATGGCGATGGCGTCGAGCTCGACGGAGTTCATCAAGTCCCGCATCAGATTGTCAGGAAATGAGGCAAGAATGTCGTCGAAGGTGAGGTGATACTTCTTGATCTCCGCCGCCAGTTCAGGATCTTCCCGGGCGATGGTCTCAAGATACTGCTCTTCTTCGAAGGGTGTCATCTGGCCCAGGATATCGGCCACATCTTTGCCGCCGCTCCTGGCAAAGTCGACCCCTTTGGGAAGATAAAGCGATTTTGTGCGAAGCTGTGAAGCGACGTTTACGATTCCTTCGAGAGGAACGTTTTTCAGAGATCCCATTTTCATCAAAACATTCCCTTTCGCTTCCGGGCCAAGGCGGTTCAACACTTGCATCTGTCGTTCGGCCGAAACTTGGGCGAGCGCGATGGCAATGATTCGCGGCTCTTCCACCTCCAGAAGGGCGATCAGTTGTTCGTCCGCCAGTTCTTCCAGAAATTCGAACGGCTTCTTCGATTCCGGCTCCCCCTCGCTTTTCAGCTTTTGAGAGATTATCGCAAGATAGAATTCGTCCACAATCTGCTTCTTGAGCCCTGTGGAAACAGACTCCATTTCTCTGGAGCGTGCACGAATCCTCCGAACCTCCGTCTCACTCAGGTCCTTGAGAAGCTTCACCGCCACATTTTCACCGATGACCGAGAAAACGACGGCGACTTTGTCAATGCCAGCCAGTTGGTAATATTCAGTAATCATGGCCTATTTCTTCTTCTTTTTCTTCTTTTTCTTGCCACCGTCATCTTCGGCCTCTTGAGGGGCTGCCGGAGCAGCTGCCGCTTCAGGCGGTTCGGGCGCCGGAGGCGCTTCCTGTTCCAGCCAGTCCTGTACGACGGCTGTAGCAACATCAGGATCGCCTACGCTCATGGAGACCACCGACTCCCGTGTCTTCGTCATTTCAGACTGAAGGACGCCGGGATCTTCTTGAAAGGCCGGTGGGGCAGGCGCCTGAGGTGGTGCCGCAGGTGCGGGGGCCGGGGGAGCAGCTGGGGCTGGGGCCGCTGAAGTTGCTGCGGCGCCATTGCCGTTACTACTCACTTTTTTTTTCGGAGGTTGCATCATCCACGGGGGTGGCATGACATATTTCGGTTTCGAACGTCCGTTAAACAGAATCACTGCCGCAAGAGCCAGAACTGCCAGCAGCGAGATAGCGCTCATGAGATAGATGGGCATATTGCTCATGCCGCCGCCCATCGTCTCCATCTCTCTCTGTGCTTGCTCTAACATAGCCAGTTTTTCTTCAATGAGGGAATCAAGGGCAGCCTTTTCATTCTCTTTTGACGCCACTGCTTCTTCAGCTGCCGCTTGTTCTTCCTCCGACAACTGCGGCTCCGCAAGAACCTCCCGCAATTGTGCGATCTCCGTCGTCAGTTGATTCATTCGGAGAGAGTCTCTCTCAAGCAGCGCCTGCCGTTCATTCTCGAATTCCCGGGCCATGCGACTGTTCTCAAGCCTTTCGAGTTCGGCCTGCCACACCGACCGCTCTTCATCGCGCCGGCGGGCCTCATCAGCTTTCCAAAGTTCAAGCTCCTGACGCCAGTCGTCGGCGACCTGCGCTTCAGCGTCCGCCTGCTTCTCTTCGAGCTGATCAATCTTTTCAGCAATAGACCTGAGAATGATAGACTCCGCCGTCCGTTCATCCTTTCGCTGGCGGAAGGACGCCGTCATGACCGACAGCACATCGCCGCGGCTTCTGTCGAAATGAGACGCCACCATAATGATCTGACGCACATTCTCGATGAGCTCCGGAGCTGAGCCTTCCGGAAGAATGCAGCTCACCTCGAGGCGCTCCACAACCGGAACCGACGCCTTTGTATCCTTATAAGACTGGCTCAGGATTTGGGATCCTTTGGACGGCCCCTCTGAAACGACCACTGGCGCCTCGGAAGATTCCTCCGTGACCACAGGTTCGGCCGGCTTCTCGTCTTCCATGCTCTGGAAGTCGAAACCGGGGATAGGAATCCCCGTCATCCGTGAGCGCGGCTCTGGGGACTCAGACGTCAACGGAACCGACCGCGACGACTCTTCTCTCCCTGAGCGAACCGCCGCCTTGGCGTCGTCAGCCCCCGCCGGACGGAAAGTCACCTCTTCGGTCACCGTCGGGGTAAACTTCAGGTCCACCGTAATATCAAGGACATACCGATGGTCGTCCATGATTTTCTGCAGTGCCGATTCAATACGGCTCCGCAAATCGTTCTCGAGCATCAGTTTTTGCGCCAGGTAAGTCGACTCCTGGGCCGTCATGCTCGCTATGAGTGAAAGTCCTAAAAAGGACTTGATGATCCGCATCTTCATTATTCCGCTCTCCCTTTTACCTCGGAGTCTGTTAGCTGTTGTCGGGAGTCTCCTCCTCGAGTTTTGAGATTTGTGATCCCGGTGCAGTTGAAGCAAGAAATGTTATTTCCACCCTGCGGTTCCGGGCTTTCTGTTCTCTCGTTGCATTTAATTCTTTGATCAGTTCATCATCTATTACTCTGTCAGTGGGACGATCCCTCGGGATATATTCTGCAAAACCAACAGCCTGAAGCCTTGTAGGATTCACCTCCATATTGATGAGTTGTCGGACCACTGCCGCAGCTCTTGCCCCAGAAAGTTCCCAGTTGGAAGGATACCGTGACTGAATGGACTGCGGAAGAACATCGGTATCAGTGTGCCCTTCCACTGCCACCATGAAATAAGAAGCTTGAATGGTAGGAACTATTTTATCCAGAACATCCACTATTTCCGGCTTGAGGCTCGCCGAACCTGATGTAAAGCTGATGTCCGATGAGATACCAATGGTCACCCCTTTAGGCCCCGTCGTCACTTCCACAGGTTTTTCACCTGTTTCCGGGTTGGTCTCCATCTCGTCCACCATCTCCTCGGCGGCTTTCTTGATATCGGCCAGAGACATGGACTGGTTGTCCAGTTTCTCTTTCTTGCCGACCGACTTGCCCATGCCGTCCGCCATCTCCTGCAACTTTACAGGATCGATGGTGGAGATGGCCGCAAGCAGCACGAAGAAGGCAAACAGCAGTGTCATCATATCTGCGAAAGTGCCAAACCACCCCGGCAGACCTTCTTCTACCTGTTCACGGCCTTTGGCCATGTACTTCTTCTTCTCTTGAGATGTTGCCGCCATGTGGGCTACTCTTCTCTCTTCCACTCCTTAGGCGGAATGAACGAATTCAGTTTTTCCCTGACTATAAGAGGATGTTTCCTTTGATGGATCAGTCTGGCTCCTTCTACAAGCATCGCCTGCATCGTGCTGGTTTGTGAAAGTCTTGCATTCAGCTTGGCCGCCATCGGCAGGAAGAAAAGGTTCGCCAGCAGGGCGCCGTAAAATGTCGTGATAAGCGCAGCGGACATGCCGACACCCAGCGATTCTGTGCCGCCACCTTCGCCACCAAAACCGGCCAGCATAATAACCAGTCCGATAAGTGTTCCAATCATCCCCCAGGCAGGAGACATAGTCCCCATTGTTTTGAACAGTTCCGCCTGACTTTTTTCCCGGATTTCCCTGTAATCAATCCGGGTATTAAGAATATCGACGATCTCTTCTTCCGAATAGCCGTCAACAACCATCTGAACTCCATCCCGAAAAAAGAAATTGTTAACACTGTCAATACCTTTTTCAAGGTCTGCGGCTCCTTTTCTGCCAACCCCCGCTAATTCGACACATTCATCCACTAACCCACCGAGTTTCGTATCCGAACCTTTGAAAACCGCGCCCATAGCCGCACCTAGTTTTAATACATCAGAAAGCGGGAACGCGACTGAGACTGATGCAACCATCCCGCCGAAAACAATAATGAAACTGGAAGCCGATACAAACACCATAGCTGAAGCCCCAGCCGCTATGGCCGCCATAGCGATCCCGCCAATAGTAAAGCCGAGCCCCAGCAGAATTCCTATCAGTGTGGCAATATCCATAGTCTAATCCTCGTCCCTTGAAAAGCTGGTTGTCTTAAGTCTGTTTTCGTGCAGCGCCTTAAGAATGTTCCGCACATCGTCGTACTCAGGATCCATCTGAAGCGCCAAGTTCCAGTTGATGGTTGCCCGCTGGGGATCCCCAAGCTGGTAGTAAATCGATCCCCGCCGCGCGTAGGCAAGCGCAAGGTTGGGGTTTAGCTCGAGGGCTGTCTCCACCTCTTGCAGCGCTTCCCTGTAATCGCCCGAATGGAAGTAGCGCAACGAGCGGGAGAGGTGCCTCATGGCCCGGTTGATGTTCTTCTGTGAAACAGTTTTTTGCAGGTTGAGCGATTTCACCGAGTCGGACAGGGAGACTGACTTCTGCTGCAACAAAGATACCTGCGTCGCGAGGTTTCTCACCTGATGGCGGGACACTTTCAGCGAATCCCGAAGCGTTGAGACGGCCCCATCGGCAGCCAGCAGTGTGGAGTCGATGATGCCTGTTCCGGGGCCGCTGATCCTGTCCGGAAGCGGTGATGGGCCGCCGGGGACGCCCGGAACACCGGCAACACCCTTCGGTATCGACATGGTGAAATTCATCACAAAGCCTGGGTGCTTTACGCTGTACTTGTTAGAAAACTCGGGCAAATTTTCTATGTGGGTGAATCCTAAGCCCAGACGGTAATCCGAGGTAAGGGGGATGCGGAGTCCCACATTGATGCCTGAACCGTCGAATTCACCCACAAAATCTATTCCACCCCACTTGGGCATATAGGGTGTGTTTAACAGAACGCCGGCAAAGACGCCTGCGCCCATTCCTTGTTCGGTTGTGTCCGCCTCAGCTTGTCCGGAAGCGACGCCTGCCGGCGTCACGGAAAAGCCGCCCGTCCCAAATCCCATGTAGGTACTCAGATGGTACTGTCCGAACGACTTTTCACTTCCGACAGTGGCGAAAAAGGAAAGCTGTTTCGGATCGAGGCGGAGGCCATCCTTGGCATCGTTCTCGAAAATGATGTCGTGAAGACCGATAGAGACGGACATGTCCTGCCGGACAAAAATCTTGTACTGAGTATGAAAGCCGAATTCCACTGGCGGGACGTAGGCCGACTCGAGAAGCTTTTCCACCGCCGTGGTGTCGCCGCCCTGCCCGGAAGAAAAACCGAGCGTGAAGCGATTGGAAACATCCATGCTGAAGAAGACCCCCTTCGCCGTGTTGAAGGGAGAAAAGTTGTGAATCTCAGTGGTAAACCCCGTGGTGAAAAGGTGCGGCGACCGTTTGATATAGGT
>LUOC01000111.1 GCA_001626655.1 Fidelibacterota bacterium REDSEA-S14_B6
CCTCCTGTGGGGACTCTACCGCCTGAGAACGGCCTGTCCTGTCTGCTTCGCCACGCACGCTGTGAACCTGCTCATTCTGATCACCGTCATGGGGTGGAGGTAGGCATGACGTATGTCCTCTGGCTCTTTTTCTTTTTGATCATCCTCTTTCTCAGCGGTGTTTTATTCTGGACTCTCAGAGGAGAGCAGAGGGAAGACGAAGGGAAGGCTTCCGATCTCGAGGAGTGGAACTGCCCCTCTTGCGGATTTACCGTTCAGCTCGGAACGGAATGCATCTATTGCGGAGAGAAAAAGCCAGAGAGGGGAGTCTGAATGTCACGGCTCCTTCATGAACCGACGACGTTCCTGACGAATCTTCCTGTAATCGTTCTCGGCATTCTTTGGGGCAGCGGAATTTGGGAGGCATACGGCAGGACGCTCCACCCTTTTCACTTCAATCTCGGACTGTCGTTCTACACTCTGGCGGGGGGAGCGGCGGCCGGGGCCGTCTTTCACGGTTTCAGACGCCATTTCCCTGAAGTGATGCACCAGCGAATCTGGAAAGTGGCGCTCATGGGGATCGGGCTGACGCTCTACTTCAATCTGCTGGCGGCGACGGCGGCCGTTGCCTCACCTGTGAATTACCTTTCATGGCGATGGGTTCCGGCGGGCGGTCTCGCCCTCTTTGCGTTGCAGACGGTGAAGTTTCACGGATTCGGTCATTCGGTCAAGTTTCTCGCTTTAGGTTTGGCCGTAGCGCTTGCCGCATTCGGGCTTCTCGCGTGGCGTCACCCCGAGGCGGGGCCGATCAGCCTCTTTCTCGGCAGTGCTGTCACTGTCGCCGGGGGAGGACTGTGGGCGACGGGGTGGTCCCCCCACGAAAGGTTCAACCACAACGATCTGTTCCACGTGATCCAGTTGGTAGGGCTGTGGCTCGTCTACCGCGGGGCCCTTCTCACCACCACCGCTCAGCTCCCCTGATTGACAGGAAAAGTGTCTTTAGATTTAAGCGGGAGGCCGTCGTAATTTCGGTGCGCGGATTTTTCAACTGTGAAGACAAACCTTAAGAAATTCAACGACTATACCCAGAGGATCACCGTCTCGGTGCCGTGGGAGGATCTGGAATCTGCCTTTGAAGACCACATCCGCCGCTTCACCAAGAAGGTGAGACTCCCCGGCTTCAGGAAAGGGAAGGTTCCGAAGAAGGTTGTAATTCAAAACTTTGGTCCGGAACTGGAGGCGGAGTTTGCCCAGAACTCCATCGAGCTCCACTACGCCGAGGCGCTTCAGGAACATAAACTCGTGCCGGTGAACAGGGCCACCATTGAAGACCTCTCCTTTTCAGAAGGGTCAAGCCTCAACTTTACGGCAACACTTGAAGTGGAGCCTGAGGTGAAACTTCCTAAGTACCAGCGTAAGATGAAGGTTAAGAAAAACGTTTACACGCCGGACGAGACGGATGTTGACGGTTATATTGAAGAGGTTCGGCGGCAGTTTGCTGAGCTGAAGACGGTGGAGTCGGGCTCCCAGAAGGGGCATCTCCTGCTGGTAGATATGCAGGAACTGGACAGCTCCGGCATCCCGATTATCGGCAAGAAAGTGGAAGATAGATATCTCCTGATCGGGGACGGCGTTTTTGGCGGAAACAATCTTGCGCGATTGACCGGACTGAAGGTTGATGATACGGCGGTGATTGAAGCAGCAGCTGGGAGCGAAGGGGGGACTGCCAAGTATCAGGTGACGGTGAAAAATGTGCAGGAAGAGATCTTTCCTGAGCTCGATGAGGAGTTCATCAAGAAAGTGGACGGCGAGGCGACGGACGAAGCGTCGTTCCGGCAGAATGTTCAGAAGCGAATTGAGGAGAGACTTGACCGTGAATCTGAAGGGCATCTGAATGAAGCGATCGTCGACTACTTTATCCAGTCCGCAAAGCTTGAGCCGCCGCCGTCAATGGTGGACAATATGATCGACAACGCCATCGAGCAGGCGAAATCGAATAACGGCAAAACCTTTGACGAAGAGAAATACAGAACAGACGCCCGTCCGTCCGTCACGAGGAGCGTCAAGTGGTACCTCCTCCGAAAGGCCCTTGTTGAGGCGGAAGAGCTGTCGGTTCAGGATGAAGAACTGGACAGCCATATCGAAGAGATCCTTGAGTCGTCCAAGGACGAGAAGGGGCAGGTTCGGCGGTATTACAAGAAATCGTCCAACAGGGAACGGCTGAGAGACGACCTCCTCGATGGAAAGCTCTTCGAAAAACTGAAAGAATATGCAAAGGTGAGCGAAGTGGCCATAGCCACGAGCGAACTTCGCAAACAGCGCGAACTTGCCGCGGAAGGAGCTTAGTTCAGTCATGACCGAAAAATCACAGATTGTCCCAATTGTTGTAGAACAGACAGGCAGAATGGAACGTGCTTACGATATCTATTCGCGCCTGCTGAAGGAGCGCATCGTCTTTATCGGAACGCCGGTGGATGACACTGTCGCCTCTCTCACTATCGCTCAGCTCCTGTTCCTAGAAGCGGAGAATCCCGATAAGGATATCTCGATCTATATCAACTCCCCCGGCGGCTCGGTGACGGCGGGCCTCGGGATCATGGATACCATGAATTACGTCAAGCCCGATGTGGCCACGATCTGCATGGGGCAGGCGTCCAGCATGGGGGCGGTGTTGCTCGCGTCCGGCGAGAAGGGGAAGCGGTCGGCGCTGCCGAACTCCCGCGTCATGATCCATCAGCCGTGGGCCGGCATGCAGGGGACCGCCAGTGATATCCAGATTCATGCCCAGGAACTGCTGACCATGCGGGAGCGGCTGAACAAGATTCTGGCGGCCCAGACGGGACAGACGCTCAAGAAGATATCAGCCGACACTGACAGGGATTTCTTCATGAATGCGGACGAGGCGCAGGAGTACGGCGTCGTGGATGCTGTGCTGGCAAAACGGTGATCTCTGTCACAACAGTTGAATCCTAGGTTTCTTAGATTAACGATTCGTCTGGCCTGTTTATGAAAACATCTGCCTTCACTCTTCTCGGATTTACTCTGGCGAGTGTGTTGAGTGCAGAACGGCCTCTCACCAAACGGATGCAAGGCGAGGCTCAGTCCCCTGAATTAAGGATTCCGAGGGAAGGCAAACCAACTTTAATCAGAACTGGCGGTGCGGTCTCCGTCCCAGCACTCTATCGCGAAACAGCCAGTTCTACTATCATTCTCGTTGACTCCTCAAGGAACGGTTACGGCCTCGTCTCTGGCTATACCACACCTATTTCATACAATCCTGATGAAGGATTTATTATGGCGTATCGTCAGTGGATGCCGGATGATCCTGAAAAATCGGGCTACATCGGCGCGGCATTTTCGGAGGAGGGAAATATGTTTGCCACTTCCGGACGCCTCAATATGGAGGAGCCGGGGGAGGTGATGGGCCGATATCCCAGCGCAGTCGCTGGTCCGGAGTATCCATATATTGTCTGGAACGAGTATACCTCCCCTTCCACCGGCGGCGGACAGTATGGAGGCCGACCGGTCTATTCATGGGATCAATTCTACTACGGTGGAGGTTCATTTTTCTCGCCACCTCTGGATCTGAACAACGGATGCAGCCCGCTTCCCTGTGATCCGCCGGATAATTGGGTCGGCTCGGTGAATATTGCATCAAACGTTGGAGAACCTGTACTGAATGCTGTCTATGCGCAGTGGAGTCATGCGGCGGATACGTCGAGTTCCTCCAACCGGTGGCTCTACCATTCAACCAAGAATATATCGGGCTATTTCACTTTTGATGACGCGACACTCCTTTTCGATGAGAATGACTTCATGGAAGGGGGATACACATCGAACGCGTCCATCCATGTTAATGACTCTGGTATCGGCTATGCAGCCCTTTCCTCCTACTTGAGAGACTCAAATACAGATGCGGCCCATACTATTGTTCTACGGAAGACCACCGATTACGGCGCCACATGGAGCGGTGAAGGGGGAACCGGGACGAACGGCACCGATTACTATTACATCCCCGACGCTGTTCTGAAAGACAGATTCTTTGGTGACGGTCTGATGATCACTGGCTTTGTTGATTCTTTAGGTGACAGTGTGAAGTTCGAGGAACCGTTTATCACTTACAATCTCGATCTCCTGACAACAAACTCAGGTGGAGTTCACATCTTTGCCACGGTGATACCGGCGACTTCAGGCTCTGTTTATCCCGCTATTGATGAATCTTGTGGTATCTATCATTTCTATTCTGATGATCCTTCCGATCCCGACAGTTGGAAGGTTGATTTCGTTTCTTCAACTCAGATTTCATTTTTTTATGATGACAACTGGCGTAGGATCTATCCGTCAACGGCCATCAGCAAGGACAATCCTGATGTTCTCTACGTCTCTTATATGGGCGTGGCGGACACGTCGTCGGCGTCCTTCAATTACGATATTTTTGTTCGTAGATCAACCGATGGAGGGAAAAACTGGGAGCCGCCCGTTAACGTGACAAAGACTTCTGACTTTGGCGAAGACGAAGTCTATCCACAACTCGCTTCTGTCGCCACCGATGACGAAGCGTATCTCATTTTCGAGAGTCCGGAGTATCAGGTGATCACCGTCGACCCTCCGGACGATCAGGCCGATTTCATGAATAGAGTTTACTTTGCGAAAGCGAAGTTCAAACCGCTCGGCACGGAGACAGAGTCGCTTCTGCCGGAGGTGATTGCATTGGAGCCGAACTATCCCAACCCCTTCAATCCTGAGACCGTCATCACGTTTGATCTACCGGCGGTGCTGGAGGTGGAGCTCAAGGTTTACGATCTTCTCGGGGCGGAAGTGGCGACTCTCGCTAGCGGTCTCACCGACGCCGGCCGTCACTCCGTCACCTGGGACGCCGGTGATTTATCAGCCGGAATCTACCTCGCCCATCTCCGGGCCGGCGGGCAGACTCAGACGCGAAAGATGATTCTGCTTAAATAAGATTTTGATTTTACTCTGTCCTGAAGTCAGGGAGAGTTCGAGCATTGTTGCACTATTCAAATGTTAATTAGCCCACGGTAGCCGGAGGAAATATGAAAAGAGCGTTACTGTTACCCCTCTGTTGTCTCTTAGCTGTTGCACCGGAACTCTCCGCAAAAGAACGGAAAGCGGTGAAGGGAGGTCTGCAAACAGTCTCGAGCGTCCAGAGCGTCTCGGGAGGTCTGCGCCAGACTACCTCTCAAGCCGCCTCCATGCCGGACACGATCACCATCTTTTCCGATGACCTCGAGTCCGGTGTCTCCGAATGGACAGCTCAGGGCGGATGGAAGCTCACCACGGAGACAGCCAGCAGTCCCACACACAGTTTTCACCACAAAGTCTGGATCGATGAAAACGATACACTTTTCAGTCCGATCATCAAACTCCCTGACATTATTGAGGAAATTGAGACTTTTCATTTCTCCTTTTCGGTCTGGGCCGAGATGCTCGATTCGGATGGAGATGGAGACAACTATCTCGAAGACTATTACCGTCTCTGGCTGAAAGACCTGGACAGCTCTACCCGGGGATATTCCAATGAGTGGGTTGATTATCTCGATACCCCAGACATAACCGTCACCGGCGGCGATTTCAAGCTTACATTCAAACTGCTTTATAGATTGGAGTCAAAAGACGGACTTCCGCATGATGATAATGGATGCCAAGTCAATGGGTGGGATGCGGCCAATGTTCAGATATCAACGAACGGGGGAACTGCATGGACAACGCTGAAAGGGTCTCCCAGCTATAACTGTTCAAGCTGTTTCGGCTTTCGCTACAACCTGAACCAGTGTGACGTTTCTGGCTGGACTGACGCCATTGACGACTGGGTTGATGCGGAGTTTGATCTCAGTAGTTTCTCGGGTGACACAGTAAGGGTTCGTTTTGCGTTTGCCTCCGATCCTGGCTGGAGTACGGCTGATGATCCCACTCAGTACCGCAGCGGTGTCTACATTGATGAGGTACTTATTGCTAACAGCTCGGACACTCTTCTTTATGACAACGGTGACGACAAGGTGGAATTGGAACCTGTCGGCGCTTCACACTGGAACAGAAATGAGTACAACGGTTACAACGACACCAAGTCGTGGTGGGCAGGTGCAGAGCTGAATGCCACCTCCTACAACGTCACATACGATTACGGTACAGCCGGCCGGCCGGGGACATTGGGGTGGGAGGCGTACGGTCCCGGAAGCGCCTTCAATGAAGATACCAATTATATGCTCGATCTCTCCGAGTACGCTGGGAGGAGAGTGAGGATCGGCTGGGAATTTATCTCCGATGATAACCACGACGGCGATCCGGACAACACGAGCATGGGGCTCTACATAGACGATCTCCACGTCTGGAAAAAATCGCTGGCCGAATCGGCACCGGTGCCGACGGGGCTTCGCGCCTCCACGGGCGGCGGCTCGGTGGACCTCACCTGGGATGAAGTCCCCACCGGTGATATAGCC
>LUOC01000112.1 GCA_001626655.1 Fidelibacterota bacterium REDSEA-S14_B6
ATTTGACGCTTGATCGGTCGGCGGCCACCCTCTCCGGCGGTGAGGCGCAGCGAATTCGACTGGCAACTCAGATAGGATCTCAGCTTGTGGGGGTCCTCTATATTCTGGATGAGCCGTCCATCGGTCTCCATCAGCGGGACAACAAGCGGCTCCTCAACACGCTGGAAAAACTGCGCGATCTGGGCAACACCGTTCTCGTTGTGGAGCACGACAGAGAGACCATCGAAACAGCCGATCATGTGATTGACCTCGGTCCCGGCGCCGGCGAAACAGGCGGGAAAGTCGTCTTCTCCGGTACACCGGCAAAGATGATCCGATCTAGGAGTTCGATTACGGGGCAGTATCTGTCCGGGAAAAGGGAGATCGAAATCCCCGATGAACGACGGAACGGATCGGGAAAAACTGTCCGACTCACCGGCGCATGCGGAAACAATCTTAAATCACTGGATATAACCTTTCCTCTCGGCAGACTCATCTGCGTGACAGGCGTTTCAGGCTCGGGCAAGAGTACACTCATTAATGAGACTCTCTATCCAATTCTTGCCCGTCAACTTCACAATGCACGAAAAACGCCTCTCAAGTACGACAGTATTGAAGGGCTGCTCTACCTCGATAAGGTGATCGATATCGATCAAACGCCCATCGGGCGGACGCCCAGATCAAATCCCGCAACTTACACCGGCGTCTTCACGCACATCCGTGAACTGTTTGCAAAACTTCCTGAATCCAAGTTGAGGGGATACAAGCCGGGACGTTTCTCATTCAATGTCAAGGGGGGACGGTGCGAAGCGTGTAGAGGTGATGGAATTATTAAGATCGAAATGCATTTCCTCCCTGACGTTTATGTACCGTGTGAAGAGTGTAAAGGGTCGCGTTACAATCGGGAGACGCTTGAGATTGCGTACAAGGGGAAGACGATCGCCGAAGTTTTGAAGATGACAGTCGAAGAAGCGCTCGGCTTTTTCAAGAACATTTCTCAGATTAGACGGAGGCTGGAGACGCTCCGCGACGTAGGTCTTGGCTACATTCGTCTGGGTCAGCAGGCGACGACCCTTTCGGGCGGCGAAGCGCAGAGGGTCAAACTCTCCTCAGAACTGTCGAGGATGGGGACGGGCCGTACTCTTTACATTTTGGATGAACCGACGACGGGACTCCACTTTGAGGATGTGAAAATGTTGCTCAATGTTCTGACACGGCTCGTGGAAAAAGGAAACAGTGTGATAGTGATTGAACATAATCTTGATGTGGTAAAGACTGCCGACTGGATTATTGATCTCGGGCCGGAAGGGGGCGACGACGGCGGCACCGTTGTCGCTGAAGGAACTCCCGAGCAGTTAATGAAAAATAGACGCTCCTACACGGGGAGGTTTCTCAAACCTCTCCTTAACGGAAAACAATAGATTGGCAAACGACAACCTGTCAACAACGACCATAAACTCGCTCCGTTTCCTGGCAGCCGACGCGGTTGAAGCTGCGAACTCAGGGCATCCGGGCCTGCCGCTCGGCGCCGCGCCTATGGCATACGTGCTCTGGAAAAACTTCCTCAAGCACAACCCCTCCAATCCAAATTGGGTCGACCGTGACAGGTTCATACTCTCGGCGGGGCACGGCTCGGCGCTCCTCTACGCGCTGCTGCATCTCTCCGGCTACAATCTTCCGCTGGAAGAATTGAAGAACTTCCGGCAGTGGGGGAGCAAGACGCCGGGGCATCCAGAATTCGGCCATACGCCCGGGGTCGAGACCACCACCGGTCCGCTGGGGCAGGGTTTCGCAAACGGCGTCGGCATGGCCATGGCCGAACGGTTTCTCGCCGAAAGGTTCAACAAGCCGGACTACCCGGTAGTGGATCATTTTACATACGCCATCGTATCGGACGGTGATCTGATGGAAGGCATCGCCTCCGAAGCGGCATCGCTGGCGGGACATCTCGGGCTGGGCAAACTGATCTACCTGTATGATAACAATCGGATCACGATTGACGGCTCCACCGACCTCGCTTTTAGCGAAGACGTGGAGAAGCGCTTTGACGCCTACGGCTGGCACGTAATGAGAGTAAAGGACGGCAACAGAATTGATGAGATCGAAGCGGCGATCGGTACAGCCCGCGCCGAGATGAATCGGCCTTCAATTATCATAGTCAGAACAGAGATCGGATATGGCAGCCCGAAGCAGGGGACGTCGTCGGTCCACGGTGAACCACTGGGAGCAGAAGCGCTCAAGGCGACGAAGGAGACTCTCGGCTGGCCCGCTGAAAAATCGTTCCATGTCCCCGAGGAGGCGAGGGGTGACTTTGAGACCGGCGACGGCGCCGAGAACGAATGGAACGATCTGTTTGAACACTACGCTGAACAGTGCCCCGAACTTGCGGCGGAGTTCAACAGGATGATGGCGGGACAACTTCCGGACGGCTGGGAGAACACTGTTCCCTATTTCACCGAAGAAGATGGGCCGATGGCCACCCGCGCCTCATCAGGAAAAGTGTTGAATTCAGTGGCGGGAGTGATCGAAAACCTTGTGGGGGGATCTGCCGATCTTGAGCCGTCGAACAAGACTTTTCAGAGCGGAAAACCGGTCTTCACTCCGGGAAGTAACGCTGGCCAGAATATCCATTTTGGCGTCCGTGAGCATGCTATGGGTGGCATTGCGAACGGGATGGCACTCCATGGCGGCATCATCCCGTATGTAGGCACGTTTCTTATTTTTTCTGATTATATGCGAGCTTCGATCAGATTGGCGGCTCTCATGCAGGTGAGAGTGATCTACGTTTTCACCCATGACAGTATCGGTGTAGGCGAGGACGGCCCGACACACCAGCCCATCGAGCAGACAATGTCCCTTCGGCTGATTCCCGGACTCACCGTCCTCAGGCCTGCCGATGCCAACGAGACCGCCGAAGCGTGGAAGATTGCACTGTCAGCGAACGGGCCGGTGGCGTTGGTTCTGACACGCCAGAAACTTCCCGTTCTGGAATCAGGCGATGCCATGAGCGAAGGTTGTCCCCGAGGCGGATATGTGCTGAGTGATTCGGATGATCCACAGGCGGTGCTGGTGGCTACCGGCTCCGAAGTCTCTCTCGCGCTTGAAGCTCAGAAATTGTTAGTCGCGGAGAAGATTCGGACGCGCGTTGTCTCCATTCCGTCGAGGGAACTGTTTGAGCAGCAAAGTGAGGAGTACCGCCGGACGGTCCTTCTCTCTCCCGAGGTACCGAAAGTGGTCGCTGAAGCGGGCGTCTCTACGGGGTGGGGATGCTACGCTGGCGATGGCGGAGTGGTCATCGGGATCGATCGGTTCGGCGCATCAGCGCCCGGTCAGACAGTGATGGACAAACTGGGGCTGAATGCCTCCAATGTGACCGGGAAAGTAAAAGAACTTTTAAGCAGTAAATGAGGGAGTGACCATTGAAACCTCTTAATCAACTGAAGGGTGAGTATCAATACTGGGAAGTCGTCAAAGATTTGATAGATCAGTGTATCGACTTGATGCTCAATTTTCGCCAGAGCGGCCATCCCGGCGGTTCCCGCTCCAAGGTTCATGCCATGGTAACGACGCTGCTCTCCGGCGCCATGCGGTGGGACATTCGGGAGCCGGGAAAACGGTTCGGCGATCGGTTTGTGTTGGTGGCAGGGCACACGAACCCCGTCGTTTATGCGACGCTGGCCGTTCTCAATGAAGCGCTCCGGGCCAAACATGAGCAGACAGGAGACGACCGCTATTTGGTCAACGGCGGTGATGAGCGAACCCTTACAT
>LUOC01000113.1 GCA_001626655.1 Fidelibacterota bacterium REDSEA-S14_B6
CGAGCTTCAGCAATTCTACGATCAGTTCCGCGCGTCAGCTCAAATCTATATCGTCTACATTTCTGAAGCGCACACCACAGACGGGTGGCAGACCGAATCCAACGAAGAGGCGGGGATTCGCATTAGGCAGCACGAAACTCTCGAAGATCGACTTGCGGCCGCCCGTCTCTGCTCCGAGAAGCTCGATCTCTCCATTCCTACCATTGTTGACGGTATGGACAACGCTGCAGCGGAGGTTTTCGCGGCTTGGCCCGAGCGGATCTACATTCTTCACAGAGGTGTTGTCCACTACAAAGGGAGGCCTGGACCGTACGACTTTGATCCGGACGAGGCTAGGGAATTACTGAGAAAACTGCTCGTTTCCAGCTGATGAAAGGCTGATTTCAGTCCAATATTCCAGCTTGACCGCGCCCCGCTCAAAGGCGAAATTCCAACCTCATGGATAGCAACAAACAAAGCTCCGCGACCAAGCCATCCATCGGGGCAGTTTTTCAGACAGGCATGAACGCAACGTTCATTTCCTCGATCTCCAACGCCCTGATCTATTCCGCGGCAAAACTTTTCACCTTTCCCGAAGGGGCTCTCACGCCCATGGGCGTCCCCATAACGGTGGCGCCGGTCATTTTCAATACCATGCTGGGCGGAATTGGTGCCATGGTCGGCTTCTTCGTGCTGAGCCAGTTCCTTCCGCGTCCTACTGCAAACAGAGTGATGTGGGGCATCGCTGTCGTTGTAATCGTCGGCATGTCGACCATTCCGTTCCAGATCGAGAATGCACCGATCTCACAGATCATTTTTCTTGAGATTATGCATTTGGTGGCGGCCCTGATTCCCGTCTACTGGCTTACCAGCCACTAGAAACGTCAGAATGAGAAGGAATTTTTTTCTGGCTCTTCTGCCGCTCTTCATCGGCTGCAGTTCCCGACAGAATGCCGACCTTGTTCTATTTAACGGGAAGATCATCACCGCCGATGAACTATTCTCTATTCATTCAACTCTGGCCGTCAAGGATGGAAAGGTGCTCGCTGTGGGCGACAAATCTCTCCTCCGCCGCTTTCGAACCGAGAGAAAGATTGATCTCTCCGGAAAGACGGTCGTCCCCGGTTTCAACGATACACACCAGCACGTGCGGGGGCGCCCCCGGCGTCACCTTGAATTAGGCGACCTCGCCTCACTGAGAGATCTCCACAGCCGCGTTCAAGCAAAGGCGGCGGAGCTGGCCGCCGGCGAATGGATTACCGGTTACGGCTGGGCCGAGGATGATCTTGCGGAGAAGCGGCGGCCTCTCCGGTGGGACCTCGATAAGGCCACGCCCAAGAATCCTGTGATACTTTCCCGGGCTGGTGCCCACAGCGCCGTGGCCAACTCCCTCGCGCTCAAGATGGCGGGAATTGACAGAAACACTCCCGATCCCGACGGCGGCGTCATCGAACGGGACGAGTCAGGAGAGCTCAACGGCATTATCCGGGAGCGGCAGGATCTTGTCTACCGGCTGGTTCCCGAGGCGACTTGGGAAGAGCTTAAACCGAGCTTTATCGAAAACCTGGAACAGTTCCTGTCACTCGGCATCACCAGTTTCATTCAGGCGGGAGCTACAATCGAACAGTGGGCTCAGTGGAAGGAAATCTACACCGAACAGGGCCATCGCCTTCCCCGCGCTGCTGTCCAGATCCGGTGGGCAGGGAAGGAAAAAATGGTGGCGTCAGGACTGATGACGGGGCAAGGCGATGAACGTTTGCGCGTGGGCGCCATTAAGATCCTTGCGGACGGCGGCTTTACCGGTCCGGCGGCCTACACAGAAGACTGTAGAGATGTTCGTGGATGCGCTGGAGAGGTGGTCTCGCGACAATCACCGCCACTACCTGAACCACTTCACCGTCTCCCCGCCCGAGGAGACCTACCAGCTCATGGCGAAACACGGCATCCACATCGCCCAGCAGCCCAACTTCACATGGACGCTGGACAGCCGCTACATGGAAAACCTTGACGGTGACAGGTTAGAGCTGAACAACCCTATCCGGACGCCCATGCACTTCGATATTTTTGTGGCGCTCGGGAGCGACATCCTCCCCACCGGCCCTTTCCAAGGCCTTCACTCAGCGGTGACGCGAATGGGAAAAACTGGGCGCATCTTCGGTCCCGGTGAGGCGCTTTCGATGGAAGAAGCGATCATCGGCTACACACGAAATGGAGCCTTCCTCACCTTTGAGGAAAGCATCAAAGGGACGCTTGAACCGGGGATGTTGGCCGACTTTGTCGTCCTGTCTCAGGATATTCTCTCCGTCCCCGCCGAGGATATCAGGCAAACCATAGTAGAACAAACGTTTGTGAGCGGGACGGTTGTTTATGACGCCTCCGGGAGTGAACTTTGAGCGAGCGATTGAAAACGGTTTTAGTCTGTCTCACAGTGACAACATCGCTGATTGCGGGAGATAAGCATATGGAGAAATACGAAAAGGCGACTCTCGGCGCCGGCTGTTTCTGGTGCGTGGAAGCGGTCTTTGAACGGATTGAAGG
>LUOC01000114.1 GCA_001626655.1 Fidelibacterota bacterium REDSEA-S14_B6
AAACAGGCGGGGCGCAAGGATTTCGTTCTTGCGACTCTTTTCGGCCTCAGCCATGCCGGGAATGACAGACCTCCACCTTCACCTTCGGCAGGAGCCGATGGAACTAGAGTATATCTATTATCTCAAGCTTGCTCACGGCGTTACCACACTTGTACCGGGCGCAGACCGCGGACT
Organism: Fidelibacterota bacterium REDSEA-S14_B6; assembly: GCA_001626655.1. Classification (GTDB taxonomy): domain Bacteria; phylum Fidelibacterota; class Marinisomatia; order Marinisomatales; family S15-B10; genus S15-B10. Next base: position 175 of record LUOC01000114.1, read on the forward strand.
TAATTCCGGCATGGCTGAGGCCGAAAAGAGTCGCAAGAACGAAATCCTTGCGCCCCGCCTGTTTCCCATCTGGGGGTGGGGACGAAACGTCGATATGAGCAGTGTTGAGAAGGATGATCCCAAGAACGCGGACAAGATCGCTCGCCGGATGATGGCGCAGGGCGCCCATGTGGTGAGCGTGGGCGGTCAAGCGTGGAGTCAGGGACTGTTCGGTGCAGCGTGCAAGGCTGTCTGGGAAAATGGCGGGATTACGACAGTCCACCTCCCCCCTTCTTCCAATGCGGTGGTTCAGGCGGTGGATGCGGCGCGCCTCGGCGTCACCATGATCGAGCACCATTACGGCTACGGCGAGTCGGCTCTCGATCGAAAGGTTCAGGACTTTCCCCGCGATTACAACTACAATGATGAAAACGCTCGTTTCCGCCACGCCGGGAAAGTGTGGCTGGAGGCTGACAAGGAGCGGCTGCTGTCAGAAGTCGCCGATTCGCTAGTCGCCTACGGCGTTACCATGCTCCCCACTCGGGTGGTCTATGAAGCGAACCGGGACATTATCAGGGCCCAGAGCCTTCCGTGGCATGAAAAATATACCCATCAGTCCCTCATCAAGTGGAACCTTCCGAACCCCGCCTACCACGGCTCCTACCACTACGACTGGACGTCTGACGATGAATACTACTGGTTTTACGCTTTCGATCTGTGGGGCGACCTCATCTACGAGTTCAACAAGCGCGGCGGCCGTGTCGCCTACGGAACTGACGACAACTATATCTGGGCGACGCCCGGTTTTTCCAATGTACGGGAACTCCAGCTTTTGAGGGAGTCCGGAATGCACAACCTGGAAGTGATTAAGTCCGCCACCATCAACAGCGCTCAGACACTGCGGCAGGAAAAACTGGGACTCGTCCGACCGGGGTACATTGCCGACCTCGCACTCGTGGACGGAAACCCCGCTTACAACCTCCGCTTTCTCTATAGCTTCGGAGCGTTGACGACGGATGAGGATGGAAAGATGTACCGGACGAAAGGCATCGTACACACGATCAAGGACGGGATCGTGACAAACAACATCCGCCTCATGGAGGAGGTGGCGAAAATGGTGAAGAAGTCAAAGCGCGGCGTGAAACCGGATGCCGTTACGGAGCCGTTTGTCATCGAGTAACAAGTGGGAGACGAAGAAGACCTCTGGCGTTGCCCGGAATGCGGCCGGCGGTTCACTCAGACGAATCAGTCACATTCGTGCGTTCAGATTTCGGTTGACGACCACTTCAAGAGTAAGACTCCGGGAGCCCGTGAACTTTTTGATCTACTTCTGAAACAGGTGAAGTCATTCGGGCCAGTTCGAACTGACGCAGTGAAATCGGCCATCAATCTCACTCATCAATCACATTTCGCCATGGTGTACGTACGAAAAGCGAGTCTGACGATTGATTTAGCCTCTGAAGCGCCACTCATGTCAGACAGGGTGTTTCGATCTGAACAGTTGGGTCCGCGGCTTCACCTCAATTATGTGATACTGAGCGAACCGGAAGATATCGACAATGAGTTGCTGAATTGGCTCAGGGACGCCTACGACAGAGCAGGTTGAACGGTGATGAAACTCCTTGACGTCCACCCGCGCCTGCCTGTCTCAGACTTGAATAGGACAGCGGATTTCTATTGCGAACATTTCGGATTCGACTGCTCTTTCTTGCCGGAGGAGCCTCCCACATTTGTGATCCTTGAGAAGAACGACGTCAATATTCAGTTCTATGCCGCCGATGCGGAGAGCGGTGAAGCGACAGGCAACGCCACACTGAGTTTCAAGACGGACGATGCGACCGCCGTCCATCGTGAACTTGAGAAAAAGATGACCATAGAGTGGGGCCCGGAGGTCTACTGGTACGGCAGGCGGGAGTTTGCTGTCCGAGATCCCGACGGCACCCTCCTCATCTTCACAGAGCCGACAGATGATCCACCCACATGTCTAGATGAGTAATTGCTCATCATCCACTGTTCTGAAAGGAGAATTCATGAAAAAGACACTCCAAATCCCCCTCCTTGCCCTGATGTTTATCGCGTGTGCTGACGAACCCGTCACCACCGCAGAAGGTTTTCCTCGGGACGGACGCCACCGAACGGTGGCCCATCGCTGAGTTCAGAGAATACGCCATGGGGCGGTTCAGCACCGGCGTGGGATGGACGTATGAATCTACAGAGCGGTTCATTTATTTCGATGATGACGGGAACACGGCGTGGTTTGATGAGAGAGTGGTGAATGAGAAATACGGCGAATTCCGCGGCACCGGTGTCCTTGAAAAAAGAGGTGGAAAATGGCTTATCAGTCACTACAATCTCACCGCCCCTATACCGAACGATCTGCTGGTAAGTGTGGTGGAGATTATCCGCGAATACGAGAAGGGAGAATAAGATGGCGTCAAGTCCAGAGGAAATGATGGCATCCATGATGGCCAATCTTGAAGAGAAGACGGGCCACGGCATTGACCACTGGTTTTCAGTCGTTGAAAAGAGCGGCGAAGAAAGACATATGGCCATCATTAACCATCTGAAAAGCGAGCATGGCATGACCCACGGTTATGCAAATCTCATCGCCATGAAGTTCAGGGCGCGGTCAGAAGCGCCAAAGTCGAAAGGCGATTTGGTGGCCGATCAGAACACCGGAGCTAAGGCGCGACTAAAGCCTCTCTATGATCAGTTGGTCGGTGTCGTTGCATCTTTCGGCAACGATGTAGATGTCTCCCCGAGGAAAACTTATGTCACCATCCGGCGCTCCAAGCAGTTCGCCATTTTCAAGGCGTCCACGAAGGAGCGCCTCGATGTCGGTCTGATCCTCAAGGGCATTGAGCCGACCGATCGCCTCCAGACCGAAAACAGTTCAGCGGCATGATGACGCACGCAGTGGGGATTTCTGACGCTGCCGAGATTGATGATGAGCTCAAGGGGTGCCTGATACAGGCGTATGAGGCGGCCTGATGTTATCGCCGAATAGATTCCAACAGAACGAGGAAAAAACCATGCGTAGACTTATGACGCTGTTTCTGATTGCCGGAATTATTTCGGCGCCACTATCGGGGAAAGATGCCACAGGCTATCCCCGCCTGTCTGAAGCGGTTCAGTTGATCGAGGTGTGGCTCGACGCCCAGAGAGATTATGACGGCCTCCCGGGCCTCTCCGCTGCGGTTGTCCACGATCAGACAACGATCTGGAGCGGCGGCTTCGGCTATTCGAATCCAGACAGGAAATCGAAAACGGACGCAAAAACAATTCACAGCATCTGCTCCATTTCAAAACTGTTCACCGCCATCGCCGTCATGCAGTTGAGAGACGAGGGCAAGCTTCGGCTGAATGATCCAGTGTCCAAGCATCTCCCGTGGTTCGACATCGAGAACAGCTATCCTGACAGAGGCGGAGCGACGGTTCAGAACATGCTGACTCACTCTTCCGGGCTGCCGAGAGAATCGGATTATCCCTACTGGTCGCCGCCCGACTTCCCCTTCCCTTCCCGGGATGCCATCAAAGGAAAGGTTTCTGATCAGAGTACACTCTACCCCGCTGACACATATTTTCAGTACTCCAACCTCGGGCTCACTCTGGCGGGCGAAATTGTGGCTGAACTGTCCGGAATGGACTTCGACAGCTACATAGAGAAAAAGATTTTTCGCCCCCTCGGTCTGAAAAACACCCGGACGGAAATGCCGAAAAAAATGTACGGCAAACAGCTCGCCGTGGGGCATGCGGCCCTCAACCGTGACGGCGACCGGCCGAAGGTGGAGCTGTTCCATGCGGAAGGGATCGGCCCGGCGGCGGGGTTTAGCTCGACTGCGGACGATCTCGCCAAGTTTGCCTCGTGGCAATTCCGACTTCTCCAGAAAGGAGGCGAGGAGATTTTGAAGGCGAATACGCTGAGGGAGATGCACCGCGTCCATTTTCTCGACGACGACTGGCAGCCGGCCTGGGGACTCGGTTTCTCCATCTGGCGTGATGGTGAGAAGAAGTTTGTGGGCCACGGCGGGAGTTGTCCCGGTTATCGCTCCCAACTGCTGATCCAGCCGAAGAGCAAGATTGCCACAGTTTTCATGTCGAACGCCTCAGGGGTCAATGCCCGAAGGTTCACCCAGCAACTCTACAACATCATCGCTCCCGCCGTTAAAGCGGCGAACTCCGATGACGAGGCAAAGGCGCTGAAACAGGAGTTCACCAAATACGTCGGTCACTACAGCGAGGCGCCCTGGGGAGGTGAAACAGCCGTCATATCGTGGAAAGGTGAACTGTCCATGCTGCGCCTGCCGACGAATGATCCTCTCGGCTCTATCACCAGACTGAAACACATTGAAGGCGACACCTTCCGCCGTGTCAGAGATGACGATGAACTGGGCGAGAAGATCAGGTTCGAGACCGACAAAAAGGGGAGAGTAATCAATATGTGGCATCATCACAATTTCGCGCCCAGGATCAGATGAGCGGATTCCCGGAGAAACTGATTCACTGCTGGCACCCTGTCGCCTATGCGTCCGAACTTCCTGAAGGAAAACCGTTCGGCACCACACTTCTGGATGAGCCCATCGTTATCTGGCGCTCATCTGACGGAAAGGCACACGTCATGAAGGACCTCTGTATCCACCGCGGCACAGCCCTCTCGCTCGGATGGATCGACACCGACAACATTGTCTGCGCCTACCACGGCTGGGGCTACAACGGTGACGGCGCCTGCGTCCACATACCGCAAAAAGAGAATCCGTCCATCCCCCGAAAAGCGAGAGCGACAAGTTACGCCTGTGCCGAGCGGTATGGCCTCATCTGGGTCTGCCTCGGAGATGCGGCCTACCTCCTTCCGGAAATTCCAGAGCTTGAAGATCAGTCGTGGAAAGTGGTCGAGACCGGCCCCTTTAACTGGAAATGCAACGCTTCCCGGCAGGTGGAGAACTTCACCGATTTTGGGCATTTCCCGTGGGTGCATCCCGGTCTTCTCGGCGATCGCGAAAGACCGGTAGTGCCCGATTATGAAGTGACCGTTGACGGCCACGTCCTCCACTATTCCATCGTCCGTCCAGAGGCGCCCAACAGCGACGACTTCCCCATCTTCGCAAATGAGGATGTAGTGCGGCCGGAGCGGCGGAGCGTTTACCAGCTTCATGTTCCGTACACAATTGTTCTACGCCTCGGCTGGGGCGGTGATGAGGGGATGGTTTACTTTTTCGTGTCACAGCCCATCTCTCAGGATCGGTGCAGGGGCTACTGCATTGTGGGCCGGAACTACGATCTTGACGAGCCTGAATCGGCGATCCAGCAGTTCGAAGATGTCATCTTCGGGCAGGATCAGGTGGTGGTTGAGTC
>LUOC01000115.1 GCA_001626655.1 Fidelibacterota bacterium REDSEA-S14_B6
CAAGAAACTCTTGGAGCGGCTCAACCGGGTTCTGTTTGACAGGTTCGGCGCGGAGAAGATTGTGGAGACAGCGTCGGCCGGCGCCCTCTTCTACGATCTCCACCTTCTTCATGAAAAAGGGCTGCAAGCGAGCGATATTGACCGAGTCATAAGTCCGATCCTGAAGGAATCTGAATGGATAGAGGATGTAATTCCATCGGCGGTTCTCGAATCGAATCAGGCGCTGACGCCTCTGGAAGAGCGGTATCGGAATATTCATCATCCGACGAGCAGCGGCGATCTTTACTATATGCCGAAGCGACACTGGATTTCTAAGTCCCCCTATGGCGCCAGTCACGGCACGCCCTACGATTGGGACAGTCACGTTCCGATGGTCTTTGCCGGGAACAGGATTCAGGGGAATACAGTCTCGAAGCGAATAATGACTATTGACTTGGCACCGACCCTCGCGGCGCGTCTCGGTCTCGAGATTCCGTCGAACGTCGACGGAAAGCCCCTCGAACTGGGTACTATCGATTCAAACTAATCTTCAGAAAAGCTCGCCCCGCGGACGAGGCAAAGCCGAAACGAAGAAAGTCCATCCGAAGAGTTATAGGGCCTGCCTTTCGTATGAGGCAAAGCCGATGTAGCGGGGTGCCCGGAAGAGGAATCCCCGCCTGCTCCCGACCAGCGGGAGGGCGGGCAGGGAACCTGCACCAACTAATCTATTCGAGAGCGTGCCCGGAACAGGAATCGAACCTGCACCTCATTGCTGAGACATGGTCCTGAACCATGCGCGTCTACCTATTCCGCCATCCGGGCGTCAAAGAGCGAGGCGAAATTAGGGGCGTGTGTCGCGACATTCAAGGATAAACCTTGTTCCCTCGTGGGGGGGAAATCTAAATTCGTCTTTCACTAAGCATGCCAGATGAACCGAAAGCAGTCACCACCAATCGGAAAGCTTTTCATGACTACGAAATCATCGAGAAGTTTGAGGCCGGTCTGGAGCTTCGAGGCTCTGAAGTGAAAAGCCTCCGGGAAGGGAAAGCAAACTTGCGGGACAGCTATGCGGTCATCCGTGACGGAGAGGTGATTCTGATGGGGATGCACATCGGGGCCTACTCTCACACCGGCTACCTCGGCCATGAACCGTACCGCGACCGCAAACTGTTGCTCCACAAGCAGGAGATCAGAAAACTTGTCCGGAAGGTGGCTTCCAAAGGGATGACCATCGTACCGCTGAAACTCTATTTCAAGAACGGCTGGGCGAAGGCGGAAATCGGCCTCGCCCGAAGCAAGCGGTCTTATCAGAAGAAACGTGCAATCGCCGAGCGGGATCGCGCGCGGGACCTCGATCGCGAAATGAAAGAGAGGAAAAGAAACTGATGCCGAAGTTCCCGCCAATCAAAGAACAGATGGATTTGATCCGCCGAGGGACGGCTGAAATCATCTCGGAGGAGGAGCTCCTCAGAAGGCTGGAGCGTGCTGAGAAGAAGGGACAACCTCTCATCGTAAAACTTGGATGCGATCCGAGCCGTCCGGACCTCCACATCGGCCACGCTGTGGTTCTCCGGAAGCTTCGCCATTTCCAGGATTTGGGGCACCAGTCTGTTCTGGTGGTGGGCGACTTTACGGCGCTCATTGGCGATCCTTCGGGCCGGAACAAAACTCGTCCTCACATCACGCCGGAGGAGGTGGATGAGTACGCCGAGACCTATATCGAACAGGCCGGCCACATCCTCGATCTCGATACACTCAAGATTGTCCGGAATGGCGACTGGCTCGGCGCCATGAATTTTCATGATGTGATTAAACTCGCCAGCCACTACACCGTTGCCCGAATGCTGGAGCGGGACGATTTCGAAAAACGGTACAAGAGCGAGGTTCCCATCTCCATCCACGAGTTTCTCTACCCCCTCGCCCAAGCGATGGACTCGGTGGAGCTGGAAGTCGATATCGAGCTTGGCGGAACAGACCAGAAGTTCAACCTTCTCGTCGGGCGGGACCTCCAGAGAGACTACGACCAGCCGCCGCAAATTGTGATCACTACCCCCCTCCTTGAAGGGACGGACGGCGTCCGAAAAATGTCAAAGACTTACGACAACTATATCGGCATCACCGATGAACCGTCCGAGATTTACGGGAGGACCATGTCCATCTCCGATGATCTCATCCACCGCTACTTTGAGTTCGCCACCGACGTTGATGCGTCAGTGCTAAAGGAAGTGGAGACTCAACTGGATGATAGTGATGTGAATCCCCGGGACTTGAAGCGGTGCCTTGCGAGAGAAATCGTGGCGCTTTATCACAGCGCCGAAGCAGCGGCGGAAGCGGAAGAAGCTTTTGACAAGGTCTTCATTCAATCGGATGTTCCCGATGAGATGGAGGAGTGGAGCGCCGGCGCAGGGCAGGCGGCAATCCTTGCCATGATGTGCGACTCCGAGCTGATTTCGTCCAAAAGGGAGGCCCGCCGCCTCATCGAACAGGGGGCCGTCACGGTTGATGGCGAGAGGATCACGAGTATTACTGAAGAGATACCGCTGGAGACGCCGGTTGTGTTGAAAGTAGGGAAGCGAAGGTTCCTCCGCATAACGTCTTAACGCCCTCCTTTTTCCTCTCATTTAGCTGACTTTTCGCCATTTCCCCGTTTGCCGATTCTGAGGTCAACGGTATATTTGACCGTCGTTAATCTTAAGAAAACCTAATTGCTGGAGGGCAAGATGGCAGAAAATGTTGTTGAGTTTACAGATGCGGAATTTGACTCCGATGTCCTCTCTTCCGACACGCCGGTCCTGGTTGATTTTTGGGCCGAGTGGTGCGGACCGTGCCGAATGATCGGCCCCCTTGTTGAGGAGATCGCAACGGAGTATGAAGGCCGGGTGAAGGTCGGAAAAATGAATGTTGACCACAACCCGGAAGTGCCGCCGAAATATGGTATCAGGAGTATTCCTAGTCTCCTGGTATTCAAGGACGGGGCAGTGTCGGACCAGATTGTCGGCGCTGTTCCAAAGAACAATATCACTAGCGTGCTGGACAGAGTTCTGGCCAATTAGTGATTCACAGGGTCATTATCATCGGTTCGGGGCCGGCGGGACTCACCGCCGCCATCTACTGCGCCCGGGCGAACCTTCAACCGTTGGTGTTCGAAGGTAGCCAACCCGGTGGACAGTTAACCATCACAACAGACGTGGAGAACTATCCCGGTTTTCCTGACGGCGTGATGGGACCCCAACTGATGGACTTGTTCCGAGATCAGGCCACTCGCTTCGGCGCCGACTGTCGCTTCAAGGAAGTGACCAAGGTTGATCTGTCCGAGAGGCCTTTCAAAGTGTGGGTAGGAGACGAACTTTTTGAATCTGAATCGCTCATTATCTGTACGGGCGCATCGGCCCGTCTTCTCGGTCTCGAATCTGAATCGAGGCTGATGGGGCACGGCGTATCGGCCTGCGCAACCTGCGACGGCTTTTTCTTTAAGGATAAGCATGTGGTGGTCGTCGGCGGCGGAGACTCAGCGATGGAGGAAGCTCTGTTTCTGACAAAGTTTGCCAGCAAAGTGTCGGTGGTTCATCGGCGCGAGGAGCTGAGGGCGTCCAAGATTATGCAGGACAGAGCGATGAAGAATTCAAAGGTGGAGTTTGTTTGGAATGCCGTTGTAGAAGATATCAGCGGAAGCGAGGATGGAGGCGTTTCCGGTGTTACACTGAAAGATACCAACACCGGGGAGGCACGGGAGGTCGACTGCGAGGGCGTCTTCCTCGCCATTGGACATACCCCGAACACTTCTCTCTTCACCGGCCAGCTTGAGACCGATGAGAAGGGTTATCTGGCTACCGCGAACGGTTCCACGAATACTTCAGTCGAAGGCGTTTTTGCATCAGGCGATGTGCAGGATCATGTTTATCGGCAGGCCGTAACGGCAGCCGGCACCGGCTGCATGGCCGCCATTGATGCGGAACGATTCCTCGAGTCTCAGCACTAAAGCCTGCCCACGGAACCGCGACCCTCTTTTGCCGGACGCTCTAAAAGAGCGTTCTGAATTGAAAGGAGTTTATTGATGAACAGAATTAAGGTTCCGATTTTTGAACTGAAGGATATCAGTGTCATCCATGCCGACAGGACTGTACTCAAGATCGGCAGCTTTAAGTTCCACAGGGGGACTGTCTACGGAATTATCGGTCCCATGGGGTGTGGCAAAACAACCTTCATAAACTTACTGGCCGGCCGTCTCGATTCTGTGAAAGGGGACTGAAAAAAAAGTGGCCGGCGTCGGCGGCACGGTAAAGACTTTCCTGAAAGTTCGTTTTGGTGACCGCGCGCAGCAGATCCAGAAGCAGTACTATTCCGGCGGCCCCCGTTCCTCGGAATGGGACAGTCCCATCAGCACGCTCTCACGGGGCCAGATGGAAAAGCTGTGTCTCGTTTCTGGTGTCGAATCAGATCCGAAAGTATTGCTCATCGATGATTACGGCAGCCACCTCGATTTCGATACCATGAGAGATTTGAACAAGAAGCTGAGCCATGTGGCGCGATCCCGCGGCGTTACCGTGATCCTTGCCAGCAGTAGGCCGAAGGATCTCAGGGGAGCGGTAAGTGTGCAGGTCTCTCTCGATAACGGTCACCTCTCTCAGGTCCGTTCCTTCAAGCGGAAGGAACAATCCCGCTCCAGGCGATGATTCAGACAGGTCTTATCACAAGTCCCTACTTTCTCAGGCACGACACGGGACCGAACCATCCGGAATCTCAGAATTGACTCGTGTCCATCCTTCCGGTTATTTGAAATGGTTGGAGGAGAGCTGCGGCGGAGGATTGTCTGTCCTTGACGGAGAAGATACTGTTGTCTGTTCCGAGTCGTTTCAGGTTGCACTTCAGGCGGCTGGCGGCGTCATTCGTGCCGTGGAGCAAGTTTTCACCGGTGAGATAGGCAACGCTTTCTGCGCGATCAGACCTCCGGGGCATCACGCCGAGCTGGAGGAAGCGATGGGCTTTTGTCTCTTCAATAATGCCGCTGTGGCGGCACGGACGGCCCAAGAGCAGTTTGGCGCGGAAAAGATTCTGATCCTGGATTGGGACGTCCATCACGGAAACGGCACTCAACACCTGTTCGAGGAGGATCCCACCGTTCACTTCATTAGCCTGCACGAGTTTCCCCTTTACCCCGGGACCGGTGCCAAGGACGAGACCGGCAAAGGAGACGGCTTGGGGACCACCACAAATTTCCCCCTTAAGGCCAGAGGCGGAGACGAACTCTATATGGATATATTTGAAAATGTTCTTCCAGATATCGTGATGGGGTTCAAACCAGACTTCATAATTCTGTCCGCGGGGTTCGACGCCCACGTCCGCGATCCCCTTGCCAGTATGAAAGTATCAAAGGAAGGTTTCGCCCGCATGACAGATGTGATGACCGGATTGGCCGCTGAAACTTGCCACGGAAAACTTGTCTCCATACTTGAAGGGGGCTACGATCTTCAGGGCCTCTCAGAATCAGTAGAGGCACATCTGATTCAACTCGATCAAGCGGCCCGTGGCTGATCTTCCACAAAGGTTTGTTCTCATCATCCTCGACGGTCTCGGACTGAGAGATGCCCGTGAGAACAACGCCTTTAGAATGGCACGCACGCCGACCTTCGATCGCCTCTTCAGAGAGCATCCGTGGACAGCCCTCGGCGCCTCTCAGGAAGCGGTGGGACTGCCGGGCGGCGTCATCGGAAACTCGGAAGTAGGGCACATGACCATCGGGGCCGGGCGTGTTCTCAAACACGATCTTATCAGGATTAACGATGCCATCGAAGATAATTCACTTGAGGACAATCCCGAGATTACGGCGTTGTTCGACTATGTACGGGAGAAAGGATCGGCCCTGCACCTCCTCGGTCTCGTTTCTGATGGAGGTGTTCACAGCCACCTGAAACATATCCCGCCGATAATCGGTCATGCCAAAGAGGCTGGAGTGGATCGGCTCTACCTGCACGCCATCACCGACGGGAGAGATACATCTCCTTACGGTTCGATTCAGTACATCAACGAGGTTCAAGGGGCCATGACGGAAATCGGCCTTGGCGAAATATCGACCGTAGTAGGGAGATACTTGGCGGCGAAGGGGAGAAGTGTGACGCACCGCTGTCGGCGGTGGAGAAATCACACGAGCAGGGGGAGACAGACGAGTTTATCGATCCTGTTCTCTGCTGTGGAGATGAAGGGAAAATCGGTCCCGATGACGCGGTCCTCTGTTTCAATTTTCGCGCTGATAGAATGAGGCAGATCTGTTCGGCTCTCGGCAGTGCCGGCTTCTCCGATTTCGCGAGACTCCAGGAACCGGTGCGATTAACCACCATGACCTCCTACCATGAGGAGTTCAGTTTCCCTGTAGTATTCGGGAATCTTGCCATCGATATGAAACTGGGGCAGGTGTTGGAACAGGCGGGCCTGAGTCAGCTCAGAGTGGCCGAAACGGAGAAATATGCTCACGTCACCTACTTTTTCAACGGAGGAGATGAAGACCCTTACGACGCCGAAGAGCGGATTCTGATTCCGTCGCCGAAGGTGGCAACCTACGATCTCCAACCCGAAATGAGCGCCTACGGAATCCGCGACGCAGTGATACAAGCGATGGAGGAAGAGAGAGGCGAAGCGATTGTTATGAATGTGGCAAACACCGACATGGTCGGCCACACCGGGAATCTCGACGCGACCATCAGGGCTGCGGAAGTGGCCGACGAAGTGTTAGGCGATGTGCTCAAAACGGCGTCGGAAAAGAGAATTGTGGCATTTGTCACTGCCGATCACGGAAATTGCGAGGTGATGATTGACGAATCGACAGGCCTTGAGCATACGGCGCATACCCTGAACCAAGTCCCCTTTGTTGTGGTGAACGGACCCCCGGAGGTTCGCCTTCGGGCCAGCGGCAGTCTTCCAGATGTGGCGCCGACGATATTGGAAGGTATCGGTCATAGACAACTACCTCTGGGGCGATGCTGAAAGGATTTCCCCGGAAGCGCCGGTGCCCGTGGTGAAGATTCAGTCTTCAAGTTCCAATCCCGGTGGCGCAGGAAACGTGGTGGCAAATCTTCGTTCCCTCAGCGCCGGCGTTGGCGTCCTCGGCGTTGTCGGTGATGATAAGGAGGGGGCGCAACTTAAGTCACTCCTCTTGGAGTCAGGGGCCGACGTCTCGATGCTTCTTACCGATCCATCGCGGCCAACGACGGTGAAGACACGCATCATCGCCCACAACCAGCAGGTCGTCAGGACAGACTGGGAAGATGACGCAGTTCTTTCGGAGGATCTTCAGCGAAAACTGCTCGACAGCCTCGCTCACGATATTAGCGCCTTCGATGGCGTCATTATCGAAAACTACGATTTGGGAGTACTCAACGAGGGGGCCATCGGCCAAATCCTCGCCCTCTGCGCCAAAGAGAACAGACCGGTCTATGTCGATCCGAAGGCCAACGACTTTTTTGCCTTTAATGGCGTCACCGGGCCCGTGCCGTACACGATGTGTCGGGAGCGGGCGACACGGTCATATCCGCTTTTTCACTTGCTCACCTTAGCGGCGCCACTCCCATCGAGGCGGCTGAGATCGCCAACTTCGCTGCCGGCAGAGTCTGCGAAGAGGTGGGCGTTGTACCGATCACCAAGGAGACACTTCACGAGATCATCGCGGGCTATCGGCCCTGAGTCGACCGTAGTCAGCACGCTCCGGGCAGGACTCTGTCTGCTTCTAATCTCGAGCCTGCCGGCTCAAGCGAATATCGAATTTGAGCCGTGGGATTGGGTCACCTACCGATTCAGCCAGCACGTTGTCTCTATATCTGACGGCCCCGATCGTGTCTATTTTGCTTCGCCCGGCGGCGTCCTTCAGTACCACAGCTTCGGCCGCTACTGGGATTATCCGATCACCCCATCGCAAGGACTCTCAGATTTTTCCGTCAGCGCGGTATACTATGATCTGAATACGAACATACTTTGGGCGGCGACCCCGGAAGGGCTCGATTTTTCCACTGATGGAGGCGGAAGATGGAATCATGTCCCGAGGAGCAATCTCGGACTTCGAACGGGTGAACAGATCATTCGCATCGGATCGACGGCGGACGAGTTGTACTGCGTCACCTCATCTCAACTGCTGAAGGTGGATCGTCTTTCAGGATTTCTTCTACAGCCGTACTCCGAGCCGCCATCGGAGGCAGAGACGAAGTGGGGAAGCTACCCGATGCGGGCCGGTGATTCGGCCCGGGAAATCCTTGACGGCTACACTGCTCTCGGCGGCTGGACGCTGGAGTTGGACTGGTTCAACGGGCCGCTTTTGAATGAGTCGGCAAAGATTAGCACCGTCCATACCGATCGGTTCGGCGATCTGTGGATTGGGACCGAAGGGGGGCCAGTCTTTCGCGGGGACAGACAGCTAATGCTGGTGGAGCCGGAGCCTGTTGGTCTCGCCCAAAGTGACGTGAAAGCCATCGAAGCGTGGGAAAGTGAGATGTGGATTGTCGGAACAACGAATGACAGGAGATACACAGGCATCACCTTGATGGACGGGCTACGAGAATTAGCTCAGTTCTTTCGGCGCGGCATCGAGATCACCATGGGGGTCGATCAGGCGCGGGGCGTTGTTCCTGTGAAAGGGGAGTGGTGGTTCGGGACGCCAGAAGGAATCCAAACATATGATCCCGACAGGGACCTCTGGTCGCGCATCTCAAATGCAGCGCCAGTTATCGATCAACCTATCACTCATCTGGAGCACGACGGTATTTTCGTCTATATCGGGCACCGGCGGGGACTGTTGCGGATGAAAAATGACAAGAGCCCCAGTGAGCCGTGGTTACTTCCGGCGAAGCTTGGGCGGTGGCCTATCGACGCCTTGAACTGGGACGGCGCCAATCTTTGGGTCAGTTCGGGACGGCGGCTCTGGCGGTGGCTCGCCGATGCTGAATTCATCTACGAATACGGGAGTTTTGGGGAAGACTTGACCGGTTTGAATCAGGAAAAACCACCGCTCATGTCACCTATAACGTCTATTGTTTCTTCGGACAGTGCGGTATATTTTGCCGATGAGTTTGGCCTTTTGATCTATGATAAGAGCAGTGGAAAATGGGAACGTTTTACAGCCGAATCGCAACTTGTCGGCCTCAACACTTTGGACATGGATGTCGTCTCCCTGGATGACAGCACCACAGTTGTCTGGTTCGGAACTACGAACGGAGCGGTCGTGACAAGTCTTGAGACTGGTTTTGTCGATCGATTCAACGTCGCGGACGGGCTCCCCGCGAACAGAGTAAACGCCGTTCATGTCAGCGGTGAGGAAGTCTGGTTCGGAACCGATGAGGGTCTTTGCCGGTTCAAATGGAAAAGATATCTACAATGAAGCGATCTCCACTCCTACTGATCATTGCCCTTTTCCTCGTCTCCGATTCCCTCACAGCGCAGATGAGAGGACGCAGGATGAAGGAGCTCGGAACGCCACAGTTTTCAGTCAGTGCGCCGGGCTATCCTACCGCCTCTCGCGACTCTGCCCGGCTGGAAGTGTACGTCCGAATTCCTTACGATGCTGTCCAGTTTGTGAAGAAGGCTATCACCATCCTTGACGAGAAAGACAATCAGGTGAAACGGCAGATCACTGCTTTTGAATCAACCACGGACGATTTCAATACGACGGTCTCTCCTCAGGAGGGAGACATGGGCGCCCAGGCTTTCACCCTCAGCCCCGATGAATACACATGTATCGTTGAAGTGACAGATCAGGACACCCGGAAAACCGGTCGCCGAAAGATTAAAGTCGATCTCTCTCCGATGGGCGAGGCTGCTGCCATTAGCGATCTGCTCCTTCTCGATCCTAACGAAAAGGCCGACACCCATCCGCTCGGGCTGCCTCTCATCCCACCCCGAACCGTCGAGAACGATTCGAGCATATACTTCTATTACGAAGCACGTCTTCCCGATGGCACCGAGGACCTTTTCGTCCGCGTACTGTCGGCGGATGACAACCTTCTGGCTGAGGACACACTAGACGTGCGTGGCAAGGGGACTTTTGTTAAGGAGACTGTCAAACAGCCGATAGTCGGTACTGTTTCTTCTCGCTTCAAGTTGGAGATTAGCCTTGCTAGCGACCGCAAGAAAAAGGATCGCGTACATGCGAGCACGGTGGTCAGGAACCTCTGGCGTGGAATGACCGTATTCGTGGACAACATTGAGGAAGCCGTGGAGCAGTTGAGATACATCGCTTACTCCGATGAGTTGAAGAAACTGACCAAGAGTAAGAAGGATAAAAAGGAAGAGAATTTTCGGGCCTTCTGGGCGAAGCGTGATCCAACGCCCGAAACACCGAAGAATGAGCTAATGGACGAGTACTATCGGCGAATTCAATATGCCAACGACAAATTCGGTACATGGCAGGACGGTTGGAAGACCGCCATGGGGATGATTTTCGTCCTGTTCGGTCCTCCCGACGATATTGAGGTGAACATGTACGGGAGGGACGGCCGGCATTACCAGAGATGGACATATTTCAAGATTAGCCGTTCGTTCACTTTTGTAGACTATAACGGTTTCGGCGAGTATGAATTCCTCGATCCTTACGTCTCTCCCTACGGAACTCGCTGGCGGTAAAACGCAAGGCGTTCGCCCCGCTGACTCCCCTATTGTGAACCGCCCTTTTTCTCACTCGAGTCTCTCTACATATGAACAGTGCCCGGCGAGATTTCAGTTCGCCTACATCGACAGAATCACCAAACCGTACGAAGGGATAGAATCTTTTGTCGGCCGGAGAGTTCACGAGGCGCTTCAATTCCTGTATGAAGAAGTCACTTCCGGACGGCTTCCGCTATTTGACGCCGTTGCTGAATTCTATTCCGACTGTTGGAACGAAAAATATTACGATGGGGTGAAGGTCATAAAACGGCGGTTTTCCGTCGGCCATTACTTCAACATGGGGCGGGACTGCCTCAACCGGTACTATCGAAAACATCAACCCTTTGATCAGCCGGTGGAGGAGACGGAATACACAATGGTCTTCAAACTTGATGAAAACGACGACTTTGAGATGAAGGGGATTCTCGATCGGCTCGATGACCTTGGCAACGGCCGATGGGAAATCCACGATTACAAGACTTCCAGCAGGGCCATGAGCCAGGCGGACGCCGACAGAAATCGACAACTTGCGCTGTATCAGATCGGCGTTCAGAAAGAGTTGGAAGAAGTGAAGTCGATGTCGCTTGTCTGGCATTTCCTTCAGCAGGGGGAGGAGGTAAGGTCTGAGAGGACGCCGAAGCAATTGGAGAACCTCAAGAGACGGATTAGGAACCTCGTAACGGATATCAAGGCTGCTACAGCGGAGGGGGGCCCATTTGAACCTGTGGAGACACCGCTCTGCAACTGGTGCTTCTACTGGGAGGAGTGTCCCGCCAAGTCCGGACACAATCCCGTTGTTAAAAGGGGACTGTCAGCCTAATTTCCCCGCCGCCATGAGTGACCTCACTCCGCACCAACAGTGCCTCCTTAAGAAACTGTTCTCTCCGGAAAATGTGGAGAGGCTCACCTCCCTGATCGAAGGATCAACAGAAAAGGAGTGGGAGGGGATTTCAGCAGCACTTCTGGATCAGGAATCGGCGAATGCCGCTATAGTCTACGTTGACGGCGCTTCGGAGCTCGAAAACAGCAACGCCGGCATCGGGGGAATCTTCTTTAACAGCGCGGACAGCGAGAAGGAAATCTATTCATTTTCGGAAAACATCGGCGCCGCCACGAACAATGAAGCCGAATACCGCGCTCTACTGAGAGCGTTGGAGATTGGACAGGAGCTGAACATCAACAAGCTGGACATTCGCAGCGACAGCGAACTTTTGGTCAAGCAGATCAATCTCGAGTACAAGGTGAAGAATGAGCGTCTCCAGGAACTTCACGCCGAAGCCCGCGATCGGTTGGCCGGCATTGAGTGGAGCCTCAGCCATGTTCGTCGCGAGAAGAACAAGAAGGCTGATATACTGAGCAAGCAGGCGCTGGCCAAACGATGAAAGGACTCCTGACAGCCGGCGGGCACGGCACTCGGCTTCGGCCCATTACGCACACGAAGAACAAACACCTTATTCCC
>LUOC01000116.1 GCA_001626655.1 Fidelibacterota bacterium REDSEA-S14_B6
GATTGTTTCAGTGAAATACCGCCGGAGTAGTGTGACTCAAACTCATCTTTCCCCGCCGGCGTTTCCGGGAACCACTTCCCGCCGGGCGTGATTTCCGCATCCCGCCACGAGGCGCCTGTCCATCGGGCGTAAGCGTAGCGGTGGTCGGTCTCAGCCGGAAGGCGCGTGTAGGCGATAACGGGGTTGCCGTCATCATCGAGGGCTATGTCCCACACCCAGGCACGGATTCCCGTCTTCTTCCCATCATAGACGAGATCGGCCGAAGCATGGCTGACGGGCAACTGATCCATTCGGCCGATGCGCTCTCCGTTTGCTGAAAAGAACTCACTGTCCTCATACTTCAGATAATAGACAGAGTTGTGCGGTTCATTTCGCGGATGGCCATCGGTAAAGGCAAAGTGGATGGCCGATTTTCCGTCTGAAACAACTTTGAGGTAGGGGCGGATGGCGGTCGCTTCCCGGCCCGACTCCTGCACCAAAATCTGAGGATTGCTCCAGTTTTTCCCATCCTTTGAAGTGGCGAAAGTCGGCTTCCAGCTCGGCCCCCGCCAGAACACGTAGAAATTCCCCTCATCACTCAGATAGGCGGGGTGGCTGTAGGTGATTCGATCCGTGTTCGACACAGTGATCTCATCTTCCCACTGGGAGATGTCCTCTGGAAATCTGGATGTTTTGCAAAAGAGGCCCGTTCGATTGTGGCGGGCATAGAAGACCATGAGCCGGTTATCGGCCAGGACGAGAAAGGAGCCGACATTGTGATCATCGGCGTCCCAGTCGCTTTTCAATGTGTGAATGAGAATCTCACCTGACCGATGGTCGAAAGAGCCGACTTGGAGGCGGCCGTCCCGTGTCATCCACTGTGCGTAAGTCCTTTCATGCTCGCCGTTGATATAGACCGCCCGAGGATCCTGAAACCAGCACCATGCGCCGTCATTGGTGAAGAGTGTGGTATTACCATTCCCGAAACAGCCTGCCAGGAGAATGGCCCCGCAGGCGAGAATATTCTTTACCAACCGCCGATATGAAAATGTAATGGATTGCACAGTTTAATTTTGCCCTTCACCGCCGATCGTCAAGACGTGGCAAACTTTGTTGAGTTGATCTCGCGGCTCTTCAGGATTCGCATCCTCTCCCCGCTGAAACCGAAAACCGTGGATGGAGAGAGTCGTGAGGGGGAGAGGCACATTGCAGTCGTCCCACGCTATCTCAGAAGCACCATTTTCCGCACCGCTCGATAAGGGCCGCTCCTCATCTGTAAAATGAATGTGCCCGAAGCTGCCGTGCGGCCGGAGTCATCCTTCCCGTTCCAGACGGCGGCGTGAAAGCCCGCGCCCATCTCTTCATCCACAAGGGTTCTCACCTGCCGCCCCATGAGATCGTAAACGATGATCTCAACATGAGACCGTTCCGGCAGTTCATAGGCGATGGTGGTGACAGGATTGAAAGGGTTGGGGAAGTTCTGGCGAAGAGCAAACTCCTCCGGCAGGAGCGGAGGGGAGAACGGGATGTTCCCGCTGGAGATTATCTGATGGGAATCGTCATAAAACCGATAGTCGATGCCAACCGTTGTGAGAGGCGTTCTCTCCTTTGAGAACAGCAACGTGAGATACTCTTCAATGGTTTCCGTGCTGAAGATGCCAAAGTTGATGAGGCGGCCGCCGGAAACGTCGTGAGAGAGAAAGAGCCCTTTCCCGGAAAGGTGTTCATCGAGGAGCCGTACATCGCCGCCGTTTGAGCGAATCAAGAGCTCCCCCGAACGGACAGTTGGCGGGATGGAGATGGAGAAGCCCTCGTCAGTGAACGCAGTGGCGGGGGGAGATCCCCACTGCCGAAAGAGTCGTGATGTGGTGACCGCCGATTCGTTGGACCACCTCCACATCCGGGCGAAGGCCATGGCGTCCCGGAGATCAATGACGCCGTCAGAACGGAGAATGAAGTGAGGCGGTTCTCCGGTGACCGGTGCAAAATCGACGTTCGGCCACGCCGCCGCGAAATCGGTAATGTCGCTGATGTCGATCGTGAGGTTGTCATCGTAGTCACCCAGCAACCGTGTCCCGAACTTGACTGTGATGGAGTCGGTCACTAGCAGGCGGGCGTCCGTTACATCGGTCAGTTTGAAGGTGACCGAATCGAGGCTCGCATAGGGCGGGAGAGTGGTGATGGAGAGGGAGTCTCCCCTCAACTCTGATTTGTAGAGGACCGTATCTGCGCGGTCAGCGGTTGCGGAGATTTCAACGGCCGAGACTTCCTCAGAGAAGATAATATGCACTGCGCCGGTGTCGCTGAGCAGAATCCGGTCGCTGCTCTGGGACTTGAAAAAGGGGGGCGTCAGATCGACGGAGATTCCGTTACTTTCACCGATGCTGACGTTGCCGGCCACGTCGGTGGCCCTGATCGCAATGGTGTATGTTTTGGCATCTTCCATTTCAAGACCCATGATGAACTCGGTGGAGTCTGTCATGGGCGATTCCCATTCGTTTATCGGTTCGCCGTCGGGATCGAGAACGGCAACTTCGTATGTGGCGATACCGCTGAGCGAATCGGCGAAGCCGTACCAGTAAGCCACGAGGCTGGTGCTGAAGTTGATCCAATCCTTGTCCGACCAATCGCCAATGATAAAATGGTAAGCGGTGATGTCGATGACCTCTCCCGTCGTGGGCGCGGTCAGATCGTTGGTGACGCCGTTGCTCGTTACGGTGGGGGAGGAGTTTCTGGCGGAATCGGTGGCGAAGAGCGAAAAGTAGTATGTGGAGTCTTCCTCGAGACTCAGTCCTTCAACAGTGAGTGAATCCTGCCTGTTCAGTTCGGTCAGTCCAACGATGTTCGTGTCCCCGGGCGAAGTTCCGAGACTGTAGGTGAGGGAGGCGACTCCGCTGGCGACGCCGCTGCCGGTCACATCGGTGA
>LUOC01000117.1 GCA_001626655.1 Fidelibacterota bacterium REDSEA-S14_B6
GCGATAGTCGTAGACTTTGAAGACCCGCGCCAGTTCGAAGGTGAGAAAGCTGAGGAAGGAGAAGCCGAAAAGAGCGGTCAGTCCTGAAATCCATCCCAGCGAGCCGAGTCGGGCGCCGTACTCCACGATCTCTCTGCCGGTGGCGTAGCCGCCTCCGATCAGAACCGACTGCATGATCACGCCGGGAAGGACGTATCGGCCAAACCCTCCCTCAAAGAATCTGTCAAGCTTCATGAATCTGTCTCTTAGAACCGGGGCCGCTCAGCCGTAGAGAATCCGAATCAGCGCTCTGAAAAGCTTCTTGGTTCCGCCGGCCACGGGAAACCACCACAATTCTTTCTTCAGTCCGAATCTATCTTCAACCACCGACTGGATTTGAGAGAAGCTCCTTAACCCTTCAATTCCATGGAGGCGGCCGATGCCGCTGTTCTTAGTCCCCCCGAACGGTAGATCGACGCAGAGGTAATTGGTCTCTACATCGTTGATGACAATGTTGCCGGCCTGGACACGGCTCGCCAGCCGCCGGGCCTTCCTCTTATTGCGCGTGAAGATTGAAGCGTTCAGTCCAAACTTCATACTGTTCGCCTGCGCCACCGCCTCATCCTCATCACGGACGCGAGAAATCGCAATGGCGGGGCCGAATATCTCTTCCTTCATCAGCTCCGTACCGCCTTCAGCATCAGTGACGATCGTCGGCCGAACGAACAGTCCATCGCGTGGAGATTCACTCCCGCTCAGAACGGTTGCACCTTTACCTCTGGCATCGTCCAGCATGGCTGATACTTTCCCAAACTGAGTTTCGGTCGTCATGCTTCCAAAATCAGAGATGGAGCGGTCGTCCCCTGTCGTCACATCGTCAGTCATTTCAGTGACAAGCTTGGTGAAATCCTCCGCCACCGCTTCTTCCACGTAAACACGCTCCACAGAAATACAGGTCTGCCCCGCGTTGTGGAAACCACTCCAGACCGCCGCTCCGGCCGCCCGTTTCAAATTTGCATCTTTGAGAACAATGAGAGGATCCTTCCCGCCCAGCTCAAGAATTACCGGTTTCAGCCGTTCGGCACAACTGATTGCAATCTTCCGCCCTACCCCCACACTCCCCGTGAAAGCGATGAGGTCGGTGCCAGAGGACTCCACAAGGGACCTTCCCGTTTCACCGCCGCCGATGACAATCTGAAATATCCCTTCCGGCACGCCGGCGTCGTCGTAGATCTCCTTCATCTTCAGGGCCGTCAAAGGGGTGTGTTCCGACGGCTTCAGCACAATTCCGTTCCCCGCCAGCAGCGCTGGGACCACGAGGATGGAAGGCTGAGTCAATGGATAATTCCACGGCGATATAGCTCCCACGACGCCGTGTGGTCTGTAGTGCACCGACCCCCGCTTGTTCTTCACCAGCAGCCCGAGAGGCCGTATTTCGGAAGCGAGCGCTCGAGGCGCCATTTTCCGGTTGAACCGCATGATCTCCAGGGTGGTCAGCATTTCAATGACGCCGTCGAAATCGGTCTTCCCCGTCTCCGAGAGCTCTGAGCCTTTCGGATAAACTTGGCGCGGTGCCGAACCGAGAGCCTGCGCCACTCAGCCGCCGCTTCACGGGCAGTCCCAACCTTCTCCTCCACCTCTTCAGCCGAGGAGATGGGAAGCTCGTCCAGAACAGATCCCGAAGCCGGATCGAGGCACTGCAGCGTCGGTCGGTCGTTCAGCTGCCGACCAAGTTCAGTTTGTGTATCAGTGGTCATTTTCCCTTGAAATTCGGTTTTCTCTTTTCAACAAAAGCTTTTGTCCCCTCCACTCTGTCGTCGGTGCTGAAGGCGATTCCGAACAGGTTTGCTTCATACTCCAGCCCCTGCTCCTGCGTCATCTCCACTCCTCTGTTCACCGCCTCGAGAGAGAGCCGGACCGCTTCGGGCCCACGCTTCAGAATAGATTGGGCCACCTCCTGACATTTTTCAATCAATTCATCGGGGGGAGTTACATAGTTCACGAGGCCCATCTCGAGGGCCCTCTCCGCCGACACCATCTCACCGCCGGCGATCATTTCGATGGCTCTCCCTTTTCCCACGAGGCGCGGAAGACGTTGAGTGCCACCCCAGCCGGGGATGATCCCAAGGTTCACTTCCGGCTGACCGAACAGAGCCGAGGTCGAAGCGATCCTTATGTGGCACGCCATCGCCACTTCGCATCCACCTCCAAGGGCATAACCATTAACCGCGGCGATGACGATTCTGGGGAAATCCTCGATAAGGTTGGTCGCAATGAACGCCTTTTCGCCCGCCCCTGTAAGGATGACGGCGCCAACATTCTCATCCGCCCTAATCCCTCTGAAAACATCTTTCAGCTCATTCACCGTCTCGCTATTGAGGGCGTTGAGCGCGTCAGGACGGTTCACCGTTACAAGGGCGGTACGATCCTCAATTTCCGTTAGAATATTTGCCATCTTACCGCCTCGAGAATAGGGTACTCAAGAATACCATCACAGTAAATATCTCAAGCCTGCCGAGAAGCATGCAAAACATGAGAAGCAACTTCCCCAGATCGGGAAGATGGGCATAGTTGGACGCAGGCCCAACTGAACCATGGGCAGGTCCTACGTTGCCTATAGAGGCAGCTGTGGCACTGAACGCTGATTCGATGTCTAACCCTAAAGCAGCAAGGATTACAGAAACAACAACAAATACCGTCACAGAAAATAGGACAAAGCCAATTGTGCTCCTTATCACTTCTTCGGTAACCAACTGCCGGCCAATCCTGACGGGTATGACCGCACGAGGGTGAAGGAGTCGCTTGATCTCAGAAAGGCTATACTTGATTACAACCATAATTCGGGCGATTTTCATCCCACCTGCTGTTGAACCGGCGCAGCCGCCGACGAACATCAGAAGAATAAGTGAGATTTGGGCAAAGGGACCCCACTGAACGTAATCGGCTGTGGTGAATCCGGTTGTAGTAAGAATCGACATCGATTGAAACAACGAGTCTCTAAAAACTTCGTGTGTCAATGCTTCACTACGTAAAGCGAGGTTTAATGTCAAGAAGAAGGTTACTAATACAATTAATATTCCATAGAATTTGAACTCGCCATCCTTGAAATAGCCCATTTGTTTAGGAGAAGCGATCATCTTCCAGTGAAGGGTGAAGTTGACGCCGGCGATAAACATGAAAATGATGATCACATACTCGATATAGGCGCTGTTAAAATGAGCGATGCTCGCATTCTTAGTTGAAAATCCCCCTATCGCAACAGTTGTAAATGAGTGGCAGAGTGAATCAAAAAAACTCATACCCCCAAAAGAGAGTAATACAACTTGAATAGCCGTAAGCCCAGTGTAAATAATCCACAAACTTTTAGCTGTTTCTTGAACTCGCGGTTTGATCTTATCAGGAACTGGCCCCGGCAATTCGGCCCGAAACAGCAGCACGCCGCCGACGCCGAGGAGGGGGAGAATGGCGATGGAGAAAACAATGATCCCCATGCCGCCGATCCATTGAGTAAAACTGCGCCAGAAGAGCACCCCCTTGCTGAGGCTTTCGATGCCATTGGTCAGGTGAGGATGGGTTTCAGGGTTGCCGAGAATCGACGCACCGGTAGTGGTGACGCCGGACATGGATTCGAAGAAGGCGTCGACCAGGCTCGGGATTGCACCTGTCATGATGAAGGGAAGCGCTGAAAAGAGCGCCACGGCGAACCAGACGAGCGTTACAATGGCGAACCCGTCCTTTACCGACAGGTTGATCTTTCCTCTTGTCATGAACCAGACCGGCAGACTTACGGCAATTGTAATTCCAGAGGATATGAGAATACCTTCCAAATCCGGTTCACTATAATAAAAAGACCACGCCGCAGCAAACAGCATGGTCAGACCGAGGAAGGTCAAGATTGCAGCTAAGACATTAAGAATCGAACGAACGTGCATTCATTCACTTGAACATTTTTTCGACCTGCGAAACAGCGCTGGGGAGACAAAAGACGAGGACAGAGTCCTCCTCTGTGAATGATCTCGGAAACTTCAGTTCAGAGAGGGTCTTCTGAGTAATCTTGCTCCTTGGAGCGGGACTCAATTCAATCGCCTCCACATCCACGTCCTCAAAATTGGTGACAAGAAGCTGCTCATCAAGCTTGATATAATCAAGAATTTCAGTGACTGTACACATATTCTTACTCACTACTGCATCAAGACCAATGACCTTCATAGCCGGAATGTATTCGGTTGTGGAGACGTGGATTATGGTCTGACGAGCGCCAAGATGCTTTGCAAGCATGGCCGACAGCAGGTTGGTCTGCTCATTTTCAGTCACTGCGATGAAGCTGTCGAGCTCCTCTGGATCTTCCATGCGAAGGAACTCGATGTCAGTTCCATCGCCATTCAGAACAAGGGTCTTGGAGAGCTCTGATGCCAATGTTTGCGCTTTTTCGCGATTCTTTTCCACAAGGCGAACTTCAATTTCCTCCTCAAGTGCAAGGGCCACGGCGCGACCGATCTTACCGCCTCCTAAGATCATCACATTCTTTGTCTCGCGGACCGGTTTCCCGATCAAATACATCAAGTTCTCTACATGTTCTTTTCTTACGAGGAAATAGCAAATATCATTGATCTCTATCACTGTATCCCCGTGTGGCACGAGTGTATCTTGCCCACGAAGAATCCCAACAGTATTAAATACAAGAGAAGTTTTGTCAGGTTGAATCTCTTCTAATAACTTTCCAATAACGGGGCACCCATTGTCCAGACGAACCCCGATAAGTTGAAGTCTCCCCCCTTCGAAATCGACCACGGACGTTGCAGAAGTCTGTCTCACGAGACGCGTGATCTCAGAAGTGGCGGCCATCTCGGGGTGAATTACCTTGTCGATCCCGAAACGCTCCGGCCGGATGATCGCCTCTTTATGAGAGTACTCCGTATTGCGCAGACGTGCGATAATCTTCCGTGCCCCGAGTTCGTGTGACAACTGGGAGGCGATGAGGTTGACTTCATCAATTCTTGTAACGGCTACGACAATATCAGCCTTACCCACCGCTGCTTCTTTCAGCACATCCGGACTGGCGCCGTCACCCTTGACTGTAATGACATCAAGATTCTCGGCGGCTCGCCGAACCTTCTCCTTGGCGATATCGATTATGCTGATATCGTAGTCTTCCTCGCTCAGCCCTTTCGCCAGATGGAATCCCACCTCACCGGCGCCGATTACAACAATCTTCATCTACCTTAGCAGCACCATCTTCATGGCGTGATAATTGATCCCCACTTTCATGGAACAGACGTACTCGCCGGAGGAGACAGCGACACCGTCGTCATCTAAGCCGTCCCACGGCTTTGCGTGATAGCCCGCCGGCAGGACAGAGCGGTTCTCCAACGTCCGAATCCGGTTCCCCTCTACGTCGTAAATGATGAGACTGACAAGGGCTGATTCGGGAAGATCAAACCTGATGACCGTCTCATCGTTAAAGGGGTTCGGGAAGTTCTGGTCCCTTCATAATCGCCTTTGGCACTGAGGGGAATCATCAGAACCGGTTCGTCCAGGTCCAGTGTCTCCCCCTCCATCGAGAACGCCACCACTTTCAGGCTGGCCGAATCTCGCTTTGTCTTGAGGGAAAACGCGTGGTTGCGCGTCGAGAGTGTAGGGACGCCCACATCGATGGCCGATGGATCGAAGGCGACTTCGAACTGCATTCCGCTGATGGATTCATCGCTTCGGACCGACAGATAGATCAGATCATCGCTCCCCTTTACAAGAGACACTTCGGAGAAGACCACCTCCGTCTCTTCAGCAGAGACGAGGCCGGCGGCGATGAACAAGAGAGGCAGGATGCGACGGACAGTCATCAGATCATCATCCAGTGAAGGGTAAAGTAAGAAGATTCGGGGAGATAGTCCAACAGGGATTCTGCGAGTTTCTCTAATTGGCGCACTTTTGTGAAATCTCCTCAAGCAGGGCGTTCAGGCGGTCACCGTCCTCATGAACATTGAAATTGTCCGTCTCCACGGTCATGATGTTATGATGGTTTTTCGCGCGGTCGATCCATCCTGAGTAAGCCATGTTGAGGTTATGAAGATACTCTGGAGAAATAGTCTTCTCATAATCTCTGCCCCGTTTTTTCAGCCTCGTCATGAGTGAATCTGTGGACGCTTTCAGGTAGATGATCAATGTCGGTTTCCGCAGATAGGTTGTCATCTCCTCAAAAAGGGCTCTGTAGTTGGACCAATCGCGGTCGGTCATGTTTCCCATTTCGTGAAGGAGCCGTGCGAAGATTTCCACGTCCTCGTAGATGGTCCTATCCTGAACTGACGGCGACGACCCATCCGACATCTCCCTGTGAGTCCTGAAACGGCGTGAAAGAAAGTAGATCTGGAGATGGAAGCTCCACCGTTGCATATCGCCGTAGAAGTCAGACAGGTATGGATTGTCGTCCACCGATTCGAAGAAAGGGCGCCAGCCGAGCCTCTCAGAGATCATGGTGGTCAGTGTCGTTTTCCCCACCGCGATATTGCCGGCGATGCCGACGAAAGGAACATCACTCAAGCGTCCAGCTTTCCCCACATCAGGCCGTCCTCCATTGAGATGATCTTAGCGTTCTGAACCGTCCCCACCAGTTCTTCCGGTCCGCTGAGGGAAACGCGAATGTAATTATCGGTGAACCCCTCAAGAATGTCGTCCTCAGCGCGCTCCAACAAGACCGGCCGAACCTCACCGATAGAAGATTCGTAGAAACTCCGCCGCTTTTTTGCCGACAGAAGGTGAAGCTTTTTGCTCCGTTCCGATTTTACGGCGGGCTCAATTTCACCCCCTAACAGAGGTGCATCAGTCCCGGGGCGCTCCGAATAACTGAATACGTGGAGGTATGAGATGTCGGCGTCCAGTAGAAAGTCATACGTCTCGTTGAACTCGCTGTCGGTCTCGCCGGGGAATCCGACGATGACGTCTACACCTATGCAGCAATCTGGAATCGTCTTTTTCACCTGCTCCACCCTCTTCCTATAGAGAGAGGAGGTATAGCGCCGCCGCATCCGCTTGAGCACAGTTTCAGCGCCCGACTGGAGGGGCAGATGGAGATGGGGAACAATAGATTGAGAATCGGCGATAAAGTCGATGATTTCATCAGTGAGCAGATTTGGCTCGATGGAAGAGATCCTGATTCGTGCCGCGCCGATGGTGTCGAGTTCTCGAAGAAGGTCCACGAACGTTTCGTCGTGTCGAACACCAAAATCGCCGATGTTAACGCCACTAAATACAATCTCCTTCGCTCCACCGTCAACAAGTTTTTGGGCTCTACCTGCTGTTTGTGCGACTGTCGCGCTGCGGCTCCTCCCCCGCGCCATGGGGATCGTGCAGTAAGAACAGGTGTAGTCACAGCCGTCCTGAACTTTCAGGAAGGTTCGAGTCCGCTCCGAGGTGGAGAACGCAGGAAAGAACCGATCGACGCTGTCGATATCGCAGGAGTGAACCTCGCCCGTCTCTCTC
>LUOC01000118.1 GCA_001626655.1 Fidelibacterota bacterium REDSEA-S14_B6
TCTTTGACAAGCTTGAGCAGAATGTCAGACGCCTCGCCGTAAAGGTCTTGTGACATAAGCTCCGTCGCCCTGTCAAGGCGGCCGTCTGTCTGACCGCCCCACAAGAGACTGAAGACAACGGCCAGTACTAACGGATGGCGGATATTTCACCCCCGGGCTGAATCAGGTAATAGCGGTTCGCCTCTACATTTTCAATTCTGTCAACACCGCCGCCGGGCCAGACGACTGTAATCTCATCAGATCTCTTGTCGCCGCCGAGGCCAAACTGAAGTCGTTTGTCGTTGGATGCAAGATAACTGGCCGCCGGATTGATCCATGACCACTGCGTCCCGCCACTGCTCTTCACTGTCACTTTTGCACCGATGGCGTCCAAATTGTAGAGCCTCCCTTTGAGCTGAATTCCGATCCAGTTGTTCCGTGGCGGACCGTCATTGAGGAGCAGATTTGCCGGACCGCCATTGTTAGAGATTATCACATCCACATCGCCATCATTATCGATATCGCCGAAAGCGGCCCCTCGGCCGACAGAAGGTGTCAGAAGGTCGCCACCGATCTGTTCCGTCTGTTCAGTGAAACCGCCTTCTCTGTTGTTCAGGAACAGCTGTTTTCGCTGGGCATGAGTGTAGTCCGGATTGAAAATCTGAATATTGTCAATGACGTGCCCGTTCACCACAAACAGATCGAGCCATCCATCAAGATCAAGATCAACGAATTTTGTCCCGAACCCGAGCTGCGCAAGACTCGGCTGCCCCAGCCCGGCGGCGAAGGTGACGTCGGTGAGAAAGCCGTCCCCTTCGTTCTTGTAGAGCGTGTTCGATTCTCCGCTGAAGTTGGTGACGAAGAGGTCTGGAAAACCGTCCCTGTTATAATCGCCAAAGTCGACGCCCATTCCCGCTTCCGCCTGACCATTCTCATTAAACCCGACGCCGGTGAACAAGGCGTCCTCACGGAAGACGCCGGCGCTGTCGTTAATGAAAAGGTGATTCATCACTTTATCATTGGCCACGTAGATATCCATGTCCCCGTCGCCGTCGAAGTCAGCGGGGACAACGCCGAGCCCCTTCCCGTTCACTCTGGATATGTTACTCTCTTCCGACATGTCGCTGAAGGTGCCGTCCTTGTTGTTTCTGAAGAAGCGGTCGGGGATGCCCGTGAAGACGTCCGGATCGCAGTAGGCTCGCTCACCGCTCCGCTGATCGCCGCACCACGGGTTGTTATCGATGGAATAGTCTACATAATTGCTGACGTAGAGGTCGAGCCACCCGTCGTTGTCCGCATCAAGAAATGCGGCGCTGGAAGCCCAGTGGGGATTTGAGATTCCCGAGATGTAGGTGACATCGGCAAAAGTGCCGTCCCCCTCGTTGCGGTAGAGAATATCATCGCCGAAATTTGTTACATAGATGTCCGTATCTCCATCGTTGTCATAGTCGGCGGCGGCGCACCCCACGCCGTAGGAGGTGGCCCCCAGCCCGGACTCTCCCGTCACATCACTGAACTGTCCTTCGTCATTCCGAAACAACTGGTTCCGCAACGTTACCTCTTTCTTCCAGCCGGGGAGGGGCGCCCCCTGAAGGAAGAAAACATCGAGGTCATTATCGTTGTCGTAGTCCAGAAGGCAGCATCCAGACCCCATGGTTTCGATATAAAACTTCTGATCGGTGCCACCGTGGTCGTGTACGAAGTTGAGGCCCCGCTCCGCCGCCACATCCTTAAAGGAGAGGGGTTGGGCGGATAGCGTGGATTTAAGGATTAGCAGGGAAAAGAGAGGGATGGACCTGACCACCAGATGTTGAAACATCTGGCTCATCTCAAAGAAAACTCAATGAATTGAGTTGTCACACCGATTGATATCCCCATTAATGGGGATTTTTTTGTGTCGAGCCCGGGGATTTATCCCGGGGCGATCTTGATTGCCATTCGACCGCCATCCGTTAAAACAGGTGGCTGAATACGAAAAAAACTCAATGAATTGAGTTGTCCCCCTGATCTTTCGAAAAACCTCTCTCATAGCGAGAAGAAGATAGGAGGATTGAAAAACTGATGCAACGGCCTTGGTGGTATCGTAGATTTCGGATGAATTGCGTTAACTGTGGAGGAATACCAGATGAGAAAGATAGCCAACCTGCTGAGAATGTTTTGTATCATTTCGGCGGTAAACATCGTGGCCGGGCAATCCCCCGGCGTGAAAGAAGACGTAGTCCTCCATTTCGGATATGGGTCAAACATGTCGGAATCCTATATGCGGCAATACACGCCCAGCCTGAAATATGTCATGAATGCTCAACTGCCCAATTTTGAGATTCAGTTTAGGAAATATTCCAAAAATATGGGAGGCGGGATCAGCTCTATAATTGAAAAGCCAGGCGGCATGGTGTACGGCGTCCTCTATTATATTACCAAGAAAGAGATGGATGCGTTGGATATACTGGAAGATGTTCCCCTCGGCATTTACAAGAGAGAGACATTTCAGGTTCTGGGTGATGATGGGAAGTGGTATGCCGCAGACCTTTACCGCGTCACGAATCCAAAGGGGCCGTACGAGCCGGCAAGAAAATACTTAGACCTGATGATCAAAGGCGCCTCGGAACATAACATTAACGAGGATTGGATCGAGACGTTGAAGAAGATGCGGGCGAAGCAGAATTGAGGAGATGTCTTGATCTCAGCGTTCTGAGGCCTCCTCACGACAGCTGGAATTCCTCGCCCGACTCTTTCCGCTTCCAGATCACTTTATTCTTATCCATAACATGCAATGCAATACAGTCAGGAACAGGGCAGACATCCACACAATCGCCGACATACCAGCACTCGCTTGGATAGAGGACCACAGGAACTCCTCCCGGATCAATACTTGGGACAAAGACGTCGGGCTGGCAAACCATGACGCACAGATTGCACCCTATGCACGTCTCTTCATTGATAGAGACGGGAATAAACACATCGGTGTCACCGACTGCCAAGGCCTTATCTGTCATATGCTATTTTCTCGGATATAGTCTTGATTGTGTTTTTCATAGTTTTCGCCCATCGGCGCATAATAATCGATGGGCAACTCACGCAATCGCACACCGTGACCATTCCTACTCACGACCATAAACTTGTGCCATTCGGGAGGATCCATTTCGGTTGAATCTGAGCGCATAAAGTGCAATTGCTTGCAAGAAGCTTTGCGGACAAGCGATGAGTGAATCACTATTTCAGCATTGGTTAAGATGTTTAGCACTTCCAAGGAACGCATCAGTTCATGAGGATTTCTCGCGAAGACGCTTGCTCCTTCCCCTTCCCTCAAATCCTGCAGTACGTTCAAACCTTGGGTCAAGAGCTCATCTGATTTCACAGCACCACAATACTCCTGCATAATTTTGGTTATACTGACATTTAAGTCCTTCCAGGCAATACCTTTCTCCCGCTTGGCCGGTGCATAGGTCGATTTTCTTTCTCTCTGTACTTGATTTTCATCTATCATCGGCTCTTGCGCAGACATGGCATACCTAGCCGCATGGCGTCCAGCGTAGTATCCGGTGGCGGCGGCGTGGCCGTGGCAGTCTGAAGCAAAGAGCGTATCACCGGCAGCATATAGTCCTTCAAGGTTGGTTCTGAGCTCCCAGTTATTCACCAGCCCACCGGGAAGACCGAAAAACTGGCGCTCTGAAGGCTTAAACTTCGCTGACCACCAACTGTCACCATAGCTTCTCAACTGATCCTTGGAGGGGTCAAATCCTGCGTCCTCGTACATTCTTTTGATCGGGATCTTAGTCTTGCTTTCTTCCCCGATCATAAGTCCCCAAATAGCCTTTCTTTCCATCTCAGGCAAGCTCGAAAGATCGGCGTAGAACGGCAGCTTGTAGCCCATCCTGATTAGTTCCTCGGTCGGGGGAAGATCAGGGCCGAGAAATTCGTACTTCTGAAACCACGTCTCACCTCCCCCCTTCAAGAAAAACTTTTGCCCCGGGGCAGGGCGGCATCTATCAGCTGTTGTCTCTAAAGTATTGCCGTCACGATCTACCCACGGCAATTCACGCCCGGTAGCATCCACCATATTACAAGGATACCAGGTGTTATGTGTATTCCCCGTCCCATACGGTGGAAAACTTCTCGCGCCGGACCATTCTGCACGGACAGCTTTTTCCAGCATGGTAAACTCAGCTCCAACACGCCAGCTGATGGCGTGTCCATCCCCACAGGCTTGCATGGGCCGAAATTCGGAAATCCCCGCAAGGTCAGGAGTAAAGAGCCAGAGGCGGCTGGGGCGGGAAGTACAAAGTATCGACGCCTTTGCCCGGATAACAACAAACCTGCCGGTATGCACATGAAAGCCCACTGCTCCAACAACCCTTCCTCCTTGCTTTCCGTCTTCAGTAAGCAATGCAGTTACCATTGTTCTATCCAGTATCCCCACATTCAACCGCCGGCACTCCGCGTGAAGCGCTGGCTTGAACGTTGTTCCCCATGTTCGGATGGTATATCTATTGACATAATCATAAGCGAAAAGGAGCTTTGTCTTTTCGTCCCGGAACTCGGCACCCTCGAATTCATCTTCCGTATCACGGATTTTCCCACCCATCTTTTCCAGATCCAGCAATCTATCATATCCTTCCTTGGCCTCAATGTAGTGTGAGATGCCGTTGTTGTATCCATCGTTGCTGTCAATTTGGGCCTGTGTTATTTCTTCCGGTGTCAGCGGGCAGCACGGATTAGTGACCGCATGTTCCCAGTGGTCGCAGCCTGAACCCCCCGCACCACTCCGGATTGTTCGCGCCTTTTCAACAAGGGTGACCGCCGTACCTTTATTTCGCGCAACGGCGATGGCTGCCCAACATCCCGCAATGCCTCCACCAAGAACGAGGACATCTGTGTCAACTCTCTGTTCTTCTCCCCACTTAATGGGATACGGCCAGTCAAATTGTGCCTGAGATGCCGTCATTTCAATGAAATCAAATCGACTCCTTAAAGATGTTCACGCTTCTGTCTTATCCCATTTTTCCGTGGTGTGGTCTTTAGACTAACTAAGACAAAAGCAACGAATGAAAAAATGTACGCCATCAAGAGTCCCAAATCCACATTAATCAGTCCATTGAATCTATCCACCAGCGCTGAAGTGAAAGCGAGAATTCCTACTGTTCCCCCGGCAATCATGCCGGCGAACGCGCCCTGGGTTGTGGCTCCCTTCCAAAGTATACCCCCCAGCAGCGGGACGAGCATACTGGCCATATATGGATAATTGAACAGGATCATAGTATTAAGAATGCCCCGTGAACGGAATGCTATCAGGATACCGACGATAAGTGCAACCACCACAACTGCTCTAGACAAAAGTTTTGTATGTTTTAGTTCGTCCAGTCCCATGATTGGATACAGGACCTTGTTATACAGATCACGTGTAAATGATCCTGCCAGAGACAGCAGAATACAGTTAGCGCTCGACATCGCCGCCGCCAGCAGAGCGGCGACGACAATTCCCGCTGATAAAGGGGAGAGCAAAGTTTTCCAGCAACGACACATCCATATTTTGCAACGCGATCAGATTCAGCAGACTGATACCTCATGAACGCATCATAAGAGACCGGCAGAGCAAGTAAGAAGGGGAGGATAATAAATACAGCTCGTGATAGCATTCCAGGAGGAATAAAGGGGGTAGCCACAATTTCCTGAATCTGTGAATCGCCTCCAAGATTTCCCACAGCGGCAATGGCAACAATAGGGATACCGACAACAATGATCCCAACCTGAATAAAATCTGTCACCACGACCCCCCACATGCCGCTAGAGACGCTATAGACCATGATTACGAGTCCGATAAGAATGATTCCCCGGGAATAACTGAAGCCGAAGATAGACAGCACTGAGCCAGCGGCCATGATCTGCGCTACAAATACGCCCAGAAGGCTGGGGATATTAGAGAACCATGCCCACAGCCGAACTACTCTCGTTTCGCTATAGCGAGAGGCAAAAAAATCCAGAGGCACATATCCCCCGCGCCTGCGCATTGGTGCCGACGCAATCAGCCCTGCTAATATTAATCCACCGCCACTGCCTATGCCAAACCAAACGCCCGGCCACATACCGTACTCCGCCGCAAGCTCCGCCCCGCCAAGTGTAACCCCCACCCCGATCTGTACCGCTACTAGTGTGCCGGTGGTGAGCCAGAGACCCAACTTTCTTCCCGCGATGAGAAAATCTGATGCGACCTTGATGCGGCGGGAAAGAAGTATCCCCACAGCAACCATGGCCAAAAAATATATAATGACTATTGAACCAATCATGATCAGTTTTGTTGCGGCGCCGGCATTTTCCAATCAATACAAAAAAGCCGTTCCCGAAGGAACGGCTTTCGAAAACAGTGGTATGCGATTCTCTTAGAGCTGGTAGCCGAGTGAAAACCTCATAACAGGATCGAACGCTACCATTTGGGTCATGGCAACATTTACCGAAATACCTGCCAAGTTTATTCCAGCTCCAAATGAAAGTGCATCCTGGACAAGGTCACCAAGCGTGTA
>LUOC01000119.1 GCA_001626655.1 Fidelibacterota bacterium REDSEA-S14_B6
GTTCAGAACGATATTCATCAGCTTCCAGAACCGGCGCATCACTCCTCCGCCTTCAACCCGTTGATGACCTCGTAGCCGCGGCCGAAAAACTGTTCCGGCGCTGACAGGGTTGTCAGCGTGGCGATATCTCTCTGGAGATCGTTCGGGATTTTTTCAAGCGCCATGGCCGTTGAGATTGAGAGCAGTCCGAGAAAATAAAACGGGCTTGTGGCCGGCGTGTAGTAGAGAGGAAAATCGCTGCCGTAACAGAGCTTCTCGAAGTAATGGGGAATCCTGATCAAATGCCTCAGGCTTGCAACTTTGTGCAGCATGGAGAGTCCCGAGATGTCGCCGTAGAGATTGGGGAAATCGTCCACCATTCCGAGAAACTGGCTGAAGTAGGAACCGTTGGAATCGCCTCCCCCCGAGGCGCAGTGGGCGGCGATAATATTCAGTCCCTCACTCAACGGAAGGCGCAACAGTTGTGGATTCCCCAGCGTTTGATCAACCGCGCCGCCGACAGCATACTCGGTGCCGGTGTGTGACAGAAGCGTCAGGTTGAGCTGTTTCATCTTTCGATAAAAGGGGAGTATCGATTTATCCGAAGGGTCTATCCCCATCGTGTTGGGGATCCACTTCACCACCACAGCCCCCAGCGCGGCGACACGTTCAAGCTCATCGATGGCATCCTTCCTGTGGGGATTGACTGATGCGGCGGGGACGAGTTTTTCACTCTCGCCGGCCACTGACAGGACATAGTCGTTCGGGATCAGGAAAAGAGTGCTGTTGAGATCGAGTTCACCAGAAGCGTCGTAAATGCCGTCCATGGGAAGGAGAATTCCGCGCCAGTTGTCCGGGAGTTCGGAGATCAGTCTGAGCAGCCGATCCACGTAAGCTCGATCCCTCGCATCGGGAGTGTCGCCGTCGCCCAAGTTCGTGAAGAGCTGAGAGAACCGAACGGCAAACGAGTTCTGAAACCGGCTACTCAGGTAACACCCGTTGACGGGACTGCTCCCCAGCAGGTGGACATGGACATCCGCAATAGG
This sequence comes from Fidelibacterota bacterium REDSEA-S14_B6, assembly GCA_001626655.1. Taxonomy (GTDB): domain Bacteria; phylum Fidelibacterota; class Marinisomatia; order Marinisomatales; family S15-B10; genus S15-B10. The sequence continues at coordinate 1,026 of LUOC01000119.1, forward strand.
TTGCTTAGGAAACTGAATAATCTCATCAGTTGAACGGCGGAAAACCGGCGGGAAGGCGAGGGGCGCCACACCGCCGGCGAAAGTGGAGAGAAAGCGGCGCCGGTTCACAATAGGCCGACCCCGACACCGTGACGCATTACCAGCAGTCCGCCCAGATATCCTGCGATGGCGACGCTGACAGAGAGCAAAAAGAGAAATGCCGCCACGATCCAGTCGATGCGGCGGTCGTCCGGAAAGCGGAAAAACAGCCAGATCCATCCGAAAAAAATGACGATGGAGGTCCATACCGTGAAGGAGGCTGTATCTTCATGCTGTTCCAAGAGTGAACGGGCGGAACTGTCTAAGCCCGGAACCGCGGTGGCCGCTTCCTGTCCGGACACCATAGAAAGGATGGCCGAAATAACGCTCAGGCCGAAGAGCCACAGCGGCGTTCGCCGATCAATCCAGGAAGGTTGAACAATATAGATCAGCTGAAACAGCGCCGCGGTTAGAATCAGGACGATAGGGAAATGGGTGATGAACGGATGGATATCCCCCATCGGTTAGGCTTGAGCAGCTTCGACAAAATCCCGCAGCGCATCCTCCGAGGAGTGATTGTGGTAATCACGTTTACAGGCGCCGCCAATGCTCTCAACGATTATCTTGACCTCGTGAGAAACCTCAGCCTGAGCGCCCAACCGATAGAAGTGAGCCACCGGATAGTTCGAGGCCCCAGACGGACGGCTCTCCCTCCTGCGATAGCGACCAGTTCTTCTTGAGTGAGGCTCTCCTCAGGACCGAGATTGTAGGCGCCGCGGTCTGCCTCCTTCACCAGTGCGTAAAGTGCGTTGGCGGCATCTTCCTCGTGAAGAAGCTGCACCTTGGCCGTGGAATCTTTAACCAGCGGCACCCACGGTTTGGAGACGTAGCGTGAAATGAAATTGCCGACGTGGGCGCCGCACACCACTGCCGGGCGGGCGATGACCACGTCTACCTCAGAATGCCGTGCCTGAAACTCGGCTAGCTTCTCCTCGACTATCCGTTTATCGTTGGCGTACTGATAGTCGTGTCCGCGGATCGGCATCTCCTCCGTGAGGCGGTCCGGATTGTCGGAATAAGCGCCGTAGGCTGTGCCAGAACTTGTCACCACAAGACGGCCAACGCCGAACTGTTCTACATGGTTCTGGACTACAGTGTCCACCTTGTGGCCATCGAAGATATCCGTCAGATCGCCGCAACAGTCACGTTCGTAGAAAGTCAGTTTTTCAAAGGATTCTCTGGGAGGGAGAAAATCCACCCCGATCACCTCATCAACTGTAGTATCTTGCTCAAGGCGCCGGCAGAGCTCGGTACCGATGTAACCGGATGATCCTGTGATGAGAATGCTCATAAGTCAGCGGAGCACGAATTTAGTGCGAGAGGAGACAAAAAAGCCCCTCAAAATGAGGGACTTGTAAGTCAGTGGCCGTTCACTTTTCTGAACTGTGACCCCTAGGGGAGTCGAACCCCTGTTGCCAGGTCGAAAACCTGGAGTCCTAACCACTAGACGAAGGGGCCAAGAAGCGGACGGAATTTAAGTTGTCAACAACGGGAGGACAACGAGGAACCGGCCCAATCAGTCGGCGTTAGAAAGCGACTTCTGCTCCGCTGTATCCAGAAGATTCTTAAGCTCACCGGACTGATGAAGTTCCAGCGTAATATCGCAGCCGCCGACGAGCTCTCCATCAATGAAGAGCTGAGGAATGGTCGGCCAGTTGCTGATCTCAGTAAGCTTCACCCTGATTTCAGGATCTGTCAACACGTTGACATCGACATATGGAATCCCGTAACTGTTCATCACTTGCACAACAGCGTTGGAGAATCCACACATGGGCATCTCCTTCGTTCCCTTCATGTAGAGAACGACCATATTATCGTCGATGGTTTTCTGAATCTGCTCTTTATGGTCCATTCTGTTTCACCTCTATTCTGTTGAAGTCTTTAGCTGGAGCGCGTGAATCTCATTTGTCAGAAAAGTGCCGAGCGTTTTGTAGACCGCCTGATGCTGCTGGATCAGTGACAGTCCTTCGAAACCGCTCCAGATGACACAGGCGGAGAAGTGGTCGCCCGTCCCCTGAAGGTCTGTCACCTCTGCGGTGGCTCCATCGAGGCCTTCCTGAATGAGATTCTGTACCTCTTCTGTTTTCATCACGTCCCTGAATTTAGCCATTAGAAACAACAGCACCTTGAAATGTTGGTTTGCGCAAACAGGTTGAGTTGCTCCGTTCAACGTCCTATTTTCGGCGGACGAACTGAGCCGATTCATGCCCGAAGCTGACTTCATTCATCCACTCCTCGCTACCGTCTCCGACCGAGATGCCGTGGAAGAGCTGGCCCGGAAGTACGGGACACCGCTCTACGTCTACGATGGCGAACGTCTTGTATCCAATCTGCGTCGTCTTGACAGCGCCCTCGCCTCCGCCTTCTCCGACTATCAGATCTGCTTCGCCCTGAAGGCGAACACGAATCCTCATCTCCTCTCGCTCATGACGCAATCGCTGCCGACGCTGGGCGCCGACTGCTCTTCTCCCGGCGAACTTTACATTGCTGACCAAGTGGGAATCGAAAAGGGACACCGGATCTACACAGGAAACTATGAGACCACCGATGAGCTGGAACTGGCACTCAAAGCGGCAGGCCATCTAAACCTTGATGACGGCATGTCCCTTGAGCGGATGCTGAAAACCGGCGTCCCCGAGGAGATATCGTTCCGACTGAACCCCGGTTTCGGGAGCGGCAGTTTTCCCGAAATTGTCACATCAGGGAAAGAGGCAAAGTTCGGCATTCAGGAAGAGAAGATCGCCGACGTCTACCGCCGCGCGAAGGAGAACGGCGTCAAGAGATTCGGCATCCAGTGTATGAGCGGCTCGGGCAATCTCGATCCTGACTATTTCGTTCGGCTGCTTACCGCTATTCTGACCTGTGCGAGAAAACTTGAGAGCGAGCTCGGATTTACGTTTTCGTTCATCAGTCTCGGCGGCGGATACGGCGTCCCTTATAATGAAGGCGAGACGCCTCTGAACTTGGATGAAATGTTTAGCAAACTGGGCGAAACTTTCCGTTCGTTCTACGATCCATCGGATGGCCCCTCGCCTCAACTTATCATCGAGCCCGGGAAGATTGTCATCGCCGACTCGGCTTTCCTTCTCGCCCGCGTGTCAGGCATTAAAGAGAGCTACAAAACGTTCGTCGGCCTCGACGCCGGGATGAATACGTTTCTCCGCCCTGCTCTCTATAAGACATATCACAAAATCTTCAAGGTGGGTGAGCCGAATGCGCCTCATGAAATAGTTGCTGACTTTACCGGAGGGATTTGTGAAAACACCGACCGCCTCGCCACAGACCGGCCCTTCCCCCGTGTGAAAGAGGGTGATCTTGTGGCTGTCATGGATGTGGGCGCTTACGGATTCAGCATGGCGAGCCACTACAACACTCGGCCGCGCCCGGCAGAGGTGCTGCTTCAAAACGGAGATTCACGACTCATCCGTCGGAGAGAAACGGTAGAAGAACTATTCTCACACGCGGAGTGGAATGCTTCGTAGCCGTCTCCTCTCACTCTTTCTTCTCACCGCGCCTCTCCTTCTCCGGTCACAGGTTCCTGTCTCGATCCATCAGCAACAGCATGAACACTTCCGTGAGATCACCACCGCTGTGCCCGACACCTCTGTCCCCCTCCCAGCGTCACTACAGAGAAGAGCCCCCGAGCCGTTGCTGGAGGTGCTCGGCTACCACCCCTACTGGATGGGGACGGCGTGGGAGAACTACCGGTTCGATCTCCTCACCACCATCGCCTATTTCGGTGTGGAATTGAACAAAGATGGCTCGATCGGCGAAAAGCGCGGCTGGCCTGCCAGTTCGCTCATCAACACGGCCCACCAGAACGGCGTCCGGGTTGTGCTGGTGGCGATCCTGTTCAACACCAGCGACTTGGAGACACTGCTGAGAGATTCCACGAACCGGAAGAGAGCCATCGACAATCTCTTGCAGGAGGTGACCGAGGCGGGGGCCGACGGAGTGAACATCGATTTTGAAGGGGTTCCCGGCTCGCAAAGAAAGAATCTTGTATCGTTCATGAAGGAGTTGACGCAGACGTTCCGCGGGGAGGATTCTCAATTCCAGGTGACCATCGCGATGCCGGCTGTGGACTGGCGGGACGCCTTCGACTACAAGGCGCTGGCCGAGGCGTGCGACGGCCTGATGATTATGGGATACGACTACCACTACAG
>LUOC01000012.1 GCA_001626655.1 Fidelibacterota bacterium REDSEA-S14_B6
ATCTACAGCCGCATCGATCCTGCGATCACGCCTGTGGGGGAAGATTCGCTGGATATCCATTTTGTAATCACAGAAAACCATAAAGTTTATATCAACCACATCGCCATCAAAGGTAACACCCGAACTCGGGAAAATGTAATTCGCCGGGAGATGAAAGTGATACCGGGAGAGGTCTTCAACAGGGAACTGCTGATGAGGAGCGCGCGGGAAGTCTTCATCCTCAACTACTTCGCGGACGTCCGGCCGGACGTGATTCCTGTAGACGAAGACGAAATCGACATCCTCGTGACTGTGGAGGAGAAATCGTCAGATCAGGCGAACGCAAACATCGGTTACTCTCAGGAGTTCGGCCTTATGGGCGGCGGCGGAGTTCAGTTCAATAATTTCCGCGGGAAGGGGCAGCAGCTTGCCCTCAACCTCAGTCAGGGTGTGCAGGGAAATATGCGGAATTACGGCTACGGTTTCGGCTATCAGGCCGCCCAGTACAAAAGCGTATCGTTCAGCTTCACCGATCCCATGGTGAATGACCGGCCGGTCCTTCTCGGCTTTTCCATCTTCTACTATCTGAGAGGTCAGAACCGCTATTACTTCAGCATCCCGTTTGACCGCGAAATGCAAGGCGCCAGCTTCCGAGTTGGAACGAGGCTAAAGTGGCCAGACAACTATTTCCGTTCCTTCTGGAGCATCAGCGTTTCTCAGAAAAACTACAGGGGCAACGAGGAAGATCTGAAAGAGTACGGCCTTCTCGGCATCAGCAACAGTGTCGGGCTGAGCTTTTCACAGACGGTCACAAGAGACAGCAGGAACCACCCTGAGTTCCCGTCCCGAGGCTCCAGCTTCGCCTGGACATCAACACTCTCCGGCGGACCTTTCAGTTCAGAAGTGGCAGTTCGGCGCTATCAAAGACTTGCCCCCCCGTCACACCGATGACACCATTATCCCCATTGATGAAAAGTTCATCATGGGCGGAAGCGGCATCCCCTACGGTACCATGCTGAGAGGGTATCAAGACAACACTGTCGGGCCGTACCGCCGCTACCCTCTGGGCGGACGGGTGATGATGAAATATCTTACCGAACTTCGATTTCCTTTCTCGGACAATCCCACGGTATACGGCCTGCTGTTTGCTGAGATGGGAAATAACTGGCTCAGCTTTGCCGAAGCGGATCCCTTTGATCTCAAACGTTCCGCCGGCTTTGGAATCCGGATGTTTATGCCGATGCTCGGTATGCTCGGATTTGACATGGGGTACGGTTTCGACGATATTCCTTTCACGGAGAAGAGTCCAGAGGGGTGGAGGTTCCATGTCCTCTTTGGAATGCCTTTATAGCCCAAGAATTGCTTAAATTCGCCCGATTTTTTGCGGCGAAATAGATGAACAAATATCTAAACAGTGGAGGTTAATGTGATACCTTTGAACAGATTGATTGCAGGTGCCCTGTTTCTGGCAGTGCCTGTTATGGTAACGGCCCAGCTGAAAGTTGGGTTTGTCCAGTCGGATCGTATCCGGGGCGAGTATGAAGAGTTCAAGGAAGCGGAAAGCGAACTTCAGCTCGAATTCAGGAAGGTGCAGTTTGAGTTCCAGACGATGACCGAACGACTCGACAGCCTGAAACAAGCCTTCGAGACTCAGCGACTCATGAGTTCGCCCGATCGCCGGCGTGAAAAGGAGACGGAGATTAGTGTCCTTGAGCAGCAGGTTAAAGATTTTCAAACGCAGAAGGTCGGTCCTGAAGGAGAGCTCTACCGGCGGCAGCTTCAGCTCGAAACTGAGATTATCCAGAAAGTTCAGCGGGCGGTAAACAAAGTTGCAATCGACAAGGGCTACGATTATATCCTCGATTCCGTCAGCCTCCTCTACGGAAAACCGACGCATAACCTGACCGATGATGTTCTCTATGAACTGCGGCAGATAACCGAAGAGGGATCTAACAACGACTGATTCTTGACGACGCTCCGGGAACTGACTTCACTGGTTGATGGCGAACTGGTCGGTGACCCTGATCTTGAGATAACAGGCGTTTCAGAAGTTCAGAACGGTGAGCCAGGAACCATTACTTTTATCCATGTACCGAAGTATAGACAGTATCTCCGTACCACCGAGGCGTCGGCTGTTTTGACAGGCAAAGATGAAACACTTGAAAACTTGAACGGCATCATTTCCGAAAATCCTACTGTGGCCCTCTCCAAGATTTTGGATCACTTTGCGCCAGAGGCCGGAGACGGCTCAGGCGTTCACGAAACGGCGGTCATCCACAGCTCCGCCACTTTGGGGAATGACGTTACGGTGGGCCCTTTTGCCGTGATTGAGGAGGGGGTGACGATTGGCGACGGCGCCAGAATCGGACCTCAATGCACCATCGGTAAGGAGTCGAGAGTAGGAAACGGGAGTGAATTGAAATCTTTGGTCGCTATCTATTCTCGCTGTAACATTGGTACCGACGTACTGATACACAGCGGAACGGTCATTGGATGTGATGGCTACGGTTTTGCGACTGAAGGCGGAGTCCACCTCAAGATTCCGCAGATTGGTGGCGTCGAAATTGGGGATAATGTTGAAATCGGTGCAAATTGTGCCATCGATCGGGGAACGATCGGTAATACGGTGATTGGCCAGGGGTCGAAACTGGATAACCTTATCCACATCGCTCATAATGTAGAGATAGGGAAGGGGTGTCTTCTCACCGCTCAGACAGCCGTTGCCGGAAGTTCGGTCATCGGCGACTATGTCGCTTTCGGAGGGAAAGCGTCTG
>LUOC01000120.1 GCA_001626655.1 Fidelibacterota bacterium REDSEA-S14_B6
CTGCGGGCCCAATACATGGTGTGGGCTTTTCTACAGGAAATGCGGGGATCAAAAACCATAGTCTATACTACGCAGTCGATTCGTGAAGCGGAGAGGGTTCACGACAGAATTGTGATTATGCATCATGGCCATGTCGCCCTTGACGGCACACTGGACAGGCTTCTGGAGAACGCCGGCGAACTGTTTCATTTTCAAATCCATTTCCAGAAACTGCCGAAGGAGCTCTTTGAGAAGATGGGCAAGGTGACAACGGTGGTCAGTCCTTCACAAGTTGGGGAGGTGTTCGACTTCTACGGCCGAGAGAGGAAAGTGTTTTTTGATATCATGGAGCTCGCCATGAAAGAGGAGTTGGTCGACTACTCAGCCGACAAAGTTGGACTAGAGACCTTGATTATGACATCCACGGAGGAGTAGGCGGTGAATATGATTCTTGCTTTTGTTCACCGCAGGCTTGCCCAAATCAAACACCGGTGGATCGGTGAACTTTCGCTGTCTCTGCGGACACAGGGGGCGTTCCGAAACTCGCATGGCTCATCCCCGGCATTGTTCTAATGATCGCATTTTCGGGGGGACTCTTGTCGGTCTTTAATGATCTGTTTACAAACAGAGAGTCCGGTCGATTTTACGGTTCGGTGTACGCTTCGCCAGTGAGCGCCAGCTCGGTGGTTACGAGCCTGATGGTGTCGGTGGCGCCCGAGGGGGTTGTTCGATCTGTGCTCGCCATGGCGATCCTTCAATTTCTTCTTGGCTATGTCTATCCTTTCGGTGGCCAAGTTCTCATGGTATCCCTGATATTCCTCGCCGCCATCATCGGCGCCTGCGCCGGACTGACATTGGGCATTTTTGCGAAAGATGCTATTGCGAGTCAGTTGACTGTGCTCCTATTGCTCATAGGCCTCGGCTTCTGCTCCGCGTGGTTCGTACCGCTCGAAGTTTTTCCCGAATCCATCCAGCAGCTATTGGCGGCCCTTCCCACATCGGCCCTCGGAGAACTGTCCAGAGGTGTTCTCATCGGCACGCCCTATTCGGCGGCGCTCCTGCTCATCCCGCTGGGGACAGCGGTCGCCTGGACGGTCGTTAACGTTTTCCTCTTCACTAGAATATCCACTGAATGAAAGCCTATCTCTCCGGAGGGATGGAGAACGCTCCTGAGCTGGGGCGGGCGTGGCGCGAGGATTTGACTGATTGGCTCTCCGTGGAACTGGGGCACAGTGTGTTCAATCCGGTTGAGGTGCAGTACAAAGTTCTCAGCGAAGATGAGCTTGAGAACTTCCGAGAATGGCGGTTCGATGAGCGCGACCGTTTTAAGACTACCGTTCGCAAATTCATTGAGGGCGACTTGAACGCCATCGAGACAGAGATCGATTATATTATCTGTTTGTGGGACAAGAGTGTCCTGAAGGGTGGCGGCACTCACGGCGAGGTGACAACGGCGTACCGGTTGGGAATTCCGGTCTACCTCGTGATCGACATCCCTTTTGAAGATGTCAGCTCCTGGATTCTCGGATGCAGCAGTCGTGAGTTCGACAGCTTCGACAATCTCAAGTCGTTCCTTCTGGAGACATATGGCGGCTGACCACTGGATCCTCTCCGCCGATGGTGGGGGGACCAAGACGGATCTCCTCTTGGGGAACAGCGCCGACAAGTCCGGGATTGCGTTGACCGGAGCCGGGACTAATCCGAACGCCCACGGCAAAGTTGCTGCCGACCGGCTTGAGCATCTGATCTTGGCCGCCTTTGATCGAGCAAACATTTCCGGAAAAGAGGTTGGCACGGCGGTGATCGGTATGGCAGGCGTGAGCCATCCGAAGTACAGGGCCGACTTTGAGGAGATGCTGGATCGGCACATGCCGTCGGCTTCTGTCCGAATGACCAGTGACGCCGAGCTGGCCCACAGGTGCATTTGGGGAAACGAACGTGGCGTAACCCTGATCGTCGGCACGGGCTCAATCGCGGTTGGAGATGATGGTGACGGAAAACTCCTTCGGGCCGGCGGTTTCGGCTATCAGTTTGGTGATGTCGGCAGCGGCTACTGGCTGGGGAAAAATCTGATCACTCAGCTGATTGCGATGGAGCGGTCTGAGGCCGAGGATGTCCTTAACCTCAGGAAAGCTTTGGCGGAGCACTTCGATGCCGGCGGATTTGAGGAAGCGGTGGAGGCTGCTTCCGGCGGGGAGAGCATTCCGCGAGTCGCTGCAATTGCGCCTGTTGTCCTCGGGCACGCCAGAGACGGAAACTCCATTGCTGAACAGATCGCACAATCAGGGACGGAAGGGTTGGTGGAGATTGTGGATGAGTTGGCGGAAAAGGTGGGTCAGCCAAAGACGATCGGCCTTCACGGTTCAGTCATCACCGAATCGTCATTCTATCGATCACTTATTCTGAACGGACTTGGATTAGAAAGCTGGAAGAGGAGCGAGACGGCCGCCGTGTTCGGCGGAATGATCATCGCCGGCGCAGTGGAGACTCCAGAAGAATTGTGTAAGTTCGCCATAATAGACCTCGATCGTCTTCGCCACAACGCCCGGCTGGTGATGGAGCGCGCCGGTGATTCCGAACTGCTCGCTGTCGTCAAGGCGAACGGTTACGGCCACGGCGCAGTCCCTGTCTCTCGGGCGTTGGAGCAGACCGGAGTCAACTACCTTGGTGTCTTTTCAGTCGATGAAGCGATGGAGTTGAGGGACGGCGGCGTGGCGTGCGAGATTCTCATTTTCGAGCGGCTAACGGCTTGTGCGATCAGAGAGTGTGCAGACCAGTCTGTCGTTGTAAACTTGTCATGGTTTGGCGACTTGGACCTTTTCAAGCGCGCTGTGGATGAAGGGCTCACTCTCCCCAAGTTTCATCTGAAGCTCGACACCGGCATGACGCGTCTCGGGATTCCGTGGAAAGAAGCAGCGTCATTTACGGAAAAGGTGAAAGAGAAAACAGGGGCTGAGCCTGAGGGGGTATACACCCACCTCTCCACGTCTGATGAAGGTGACCTCTCTTTCGCCTATAAGCAGAAACGCCGCTTTGACGAGGCGCTCAGTGAACTTCGAGAAATCTGTTCTCCGCGCTGGGTGCATATCGCGAACAGCGGCGCCATTGTGAATATGCCCGACTCGTACTACAATATGACTCGCGTGGGGATGCTTCTTTACGGCGCCGACCCATCATCCGATATGATCGATCCTCTCCCCGTTGAGCCTGTCATGAACTTTAAAGGTGAGATCGTCCTCGTCAGGCCGGTAGAGGCGGGGACGCCTGTCAGTTACGGCGCGCTCTACCGGCCGAAAGCCGATTGCCATCTCGGTGTCGTTCAGGTCGGCTTTGCTGACGGTATGCCAA
>LUOC01000121.1 GCA_001626655.1 Fidelibacterota bacterium REDSEA-S14_B6
CTTCACCGCCCGATCCCTGGACACGCATCTGGGCAGGCTGGGAGAGGGTGAAGAATGTATCGTCGGGAGATGAGGTCAAGCTGGCGGCACGTGATTCACTAAGCGGCGAAATAGTTCGAGTAGACATCTCTTCTGATGAGTATTTCCTGATCGAAAACAGAAACAACTGGGTGAGGAGCTCTGTCGACATCGATTCGATGCGATGGAGTGTCTCCGGCCTCGATATTGCACGGGGATATGTTGAGGCGATGCTTGACTCTTCCGGTGTTTCAAGGGATTCCCAGACTGGGGTGATTACAGGGGTGCCGAACTATGATCTCGGCCTCCCCGGTTCGGGGCTCCTCATCTGGCATATTGACGAGAGGAGGATCGCCGCTGGACTGCCAAGTCAGACCGTAAATGGTGATCGAGACCGGCGCGCAATCGATCTTGAAGAGGCTGACGGGGCACAGGATATCGGATACCCCTCGGCATTCCTGTTTACCGATCCTTCTTCTGGACTTTGGTCAGATATGTGGTTTGATGGGAACGGCCAGTACGTTATCGCAAATCCGGCCTTTGCGAACCGGCCTCCTTCCTTCGGCCCCGACACCTATCCGGACACGCGCTCCAATTCGGGCGCCCACTCCTTTCTGGTGTTTGACGAAATCAGTGAAGCGGGGAACATTATGAGCTTCACAGTCTCCAACTCGCTTCTGGCAGACGGATTCCCGGACAGATCACTTAACATGGAACTGGCATATGACTTTTCCGGAGACGGTAAGAATGAGATAATCGGAATCTCCGATTCTCTTTGGTGGTCGCCCATGGATCCGATCCAGCCGAAAGGAATCAACGCCATCGGAGATGGTGAAAAGAGGTTGGTTCTGACCAACGTGGAGGCTACGCCTCAGGTCGCCGTCGCTTCGCTTCGGGATGGTGAAGCCACTCTTGAACTATACTCATTTTCTGCGGAAGACAGCTCCTTCCGCTCGGAATGGACCGCAAGTCTCGCCGACGGAACCCCAGTTCGGCTCATCGGTTGACCGCCATGTGGGGAACATCAGCCTCGGCGACAGAAGCCGGTTCCGTTGTGTATGTCCCTGGATCGGGCCTGACAGTGACCAGCGCCGACGGCTCGACCTACTCCGGATTTGGTCAGATCGATTTTCAATCACTGGTCGTAGCCGATCTCGATGGAGATTTCGCTCCGGATATCATCGCTTCGGATAATGACGGGGCTCTTTACGCGCTTAACGAAAATCTGACACTGTTGAGCGGTTTTGCTGTTGAGGCAGCCGCAGTCGGTGATCTGCTTGTGGGGCAGCTTTCCGACAGCGACAATCCCGAAATTGTGACAAAGACTTCCACAGGAGATATCCGAATCTTTGACTGGAACGGTTCTGAACTTTTCAATCTCGCGAGTGATCCGCTCAGCCAACTGAAGATGATTTCTGCCTTCGGCGGGAGGAACGCACTGTTCACTTCGTCGGAAGTGTGGCTCTTTGATGAGGCGGACTCAGAACAGTCCCTCGCATGGTCAACCGCGCACGGCGATGTGATGAATCGCCGCTTCTACCAAGTTTCCTCAGATCCTCCGCCGTTCCCGGGAGACGGCATTCTCTCCCTTTCGAAGACATACTGTTATCCGAACCCTGTTGAGGAAGGGTCGGCCACCCTTCGCATCACCGTGGAGAAAGCCGACGAAATTGTCATCACAGTCTACGATCTGGCCGGCCTCTTTGTTGAGAGAATGGAGATTTTCCCCGTCCGGCCGTACCAAGTGAATGAAGTCATTTGGGATGTGCGAAATATTGAAAGCGGTGTTTATCTCGCGAATGTGGAAGCGTCGTCCGGCGGAAAGTCTGACTCGAAAATCCTCAAGATCGCCGTTGTCCACTGACACACCCTTTATCTGAGACCTGACAAACATCTGTGAAGAAGTTCATCTTATTCGTCTCTCCTTTGCTGCTCGCGGCGCAGGCGCGGTACAACCATCCGGAACTGGAGTGGAAAACTTTTTCAACCGACCATTTCGTCGTCCACTTTCACGATGGCACGGAACGGACAGCAAAAGAGGGTGCCGCCGTGGCGGAAACGATCTATCCGTCCATAACGGGACTTTATCAGCACGAACCGTCGGAGAAGACTCACATCGTTTTTATCGATACCGACGACTACTCGAACGGCGCCGCATACTATTACGACAACAAGATCGAGATTTGGGCGTCTCCCCTCGATGCAGCGTTGCGGGGAAGCCACCGGTGGCTTCAGAATGTGATTACCCACGAATTTGCCCATATCGTCTCCATGGGGTCGGCCATGAAGTTCGGCAGGCGGATTCCCGGCGGTTACTTCCAGTGGATTCAGTACGAACAGGAAAAGCGGGAAGATGTTCTCTACGGTTACCCGAACGTCCTCGTCTCATATCCCGTTCCCGGAACGGCTGTTCCGCCGTGGTTTGCCGAGGGGGTGGCTCAGTTTATGTATGAAGGGGCCACATTCGATTTCTGGGACAGTCACCGCGACATGATTCTTAGAGACAGGGCTCTTCATGACAATCTCCTCACGCTCACTGAAATGAACACTTTTGGCAAGGCGGGCATCGGGAATGAATCGACGTACAACGCAGGTTTTGCTCTTGTCCGATTCCTCGCATACAAGTATGGTCAGGAAGTAATCCCTTCCATCGCGCGGGAACTTTCGGGGAGACGCCACGCTTCCGTCGAGCATGCTCTGGAGAAAGCCACAGGCTCAACTGCCGATGGGATTATGACGGAGTTTCAAGAAACTTTAAGGGAACGATTTCACCTTCAGACCGAGTCGGTTCGGTCAGACGAAGTGAAAGGGAGGATAATGCGGGAGGGGGGAACGGCCAATCTCCATCCCCGGTGGTCTCCCGGCGGAGAGCGATTCGCTTATCTTTCGAACGAAGGGAGCGATTTTCTCGGACAGACCGATCTCCATGTCTATTCTACGGAGGATAGCAGTGATGAAGTGATCGCCGAGGATGTATTCTCCGCGCCGGTGTGGACATCTTCGGGTGAGCAGATCTATTACACCAAGAAATCGAAAGCGGACAAGCACGGCTCTCGATGGTTTGACCTTTACAGTTATTCTTTTGACGATGAGGAAGAGGAGCGGCTCACCCGGGGGGCACGGGCGTTTTCCCCAGCCATGCTACCGGGAGACACACTTCTCGCCTATCTCGCCACCAACGACGGCACACAAAATGTTTACCTCATAAACTTGAACTCCCGTGAGTCAGAGCAGATCACCCGCTTTGACGACGGCCGCCAGATCATGAACCTCGCCTACAATCCCGCCGACGGACTGCTGATGTTCGACAATGTAGAAAGCCACTTCAGGAACATCTCCGCCCTTAACCTTGAGGATTCATCTTTTGTGAACCTGATGGCGGCGCCGGAGTGGGATGAGCGGGATATGACGCCCACGGCCAACGGCGGCATAGTCTATTCGGTAGACAGATCTGGGATATTCAACCTCTATTATGTCAACAGTTCCGATGGCCGCCAGGGCTACATCACCAATGTGCTCGGTGGAGCTTTTATGCCGGATGTGAGCCGAGATGGAAAAATTCTTTACGCTCTCTACGAAAATGGCCGCTACCGCATCGCCATGATCGATTCAGTCCGGCTTGTTGACGAGACTGATGTGGGCTACAGTCCTGACAGTTTTGTCAAGTTTGACGGCCTGCCTGCTCCGCTGAGAGGGGAGGAATCTTACGAGGCAAACGATTACGAAGACGCTTTTTCCACCACTTTCATCTTCCCGCGACTCCAGATCGACTACGGCATGGTGAAGCCCGGCTTCTATTTTCTCGCCAATGAGATGACCAATCGCCTGAGCCTCTTCGGCGGAGCGGCAGTCAACGCTCTTTCAGACCTTGACCTTTTCCTCCTCTTTGAACTGAAAACACTTTATCCGACACTCTATGCAGACGTCTTCTTCATGACGCGACATATCAATAATAAATCGACACTCTGGGATGTCATTGATATCGATTCAGACGTGGCCTACAGGCTGTTCCAGATGGAGGGTGGAGTACGCTTCCCGGTCAAGGGCCGCCACAGTCTCACCCTATTTGGTTCGTACCAGAATTATCGTTCGAATGCACTCTGGTGGGTGCCGGGGGAGCGGCTGTTCGGGAAGTCTGGAATCGACTATTATTCCGGCCTCCACACCGGCCTGAAGTGGGACACGCACCTTTTCCGACGGACTGTAGATTACGACATCCTGCCGAGTAATGGCTTCAAACTTCATCTTGATGTTCGGCGTGAAGCCAACCGCTTCTACAGCCCTGAGAAATCTCTCTTCACAGTAGTCTTTGACGATTTCGATTTTTTCCGTGGCGAGGCAAAAGGTGAGGCGCATTTTGAACTGCCGTTTGGAGACCGATGGACATTTTCGGTGGAGGCAGCAGGCGGCTGGATGTCGGAGACCGAAGTAGATTCATTCTTCAACTTTTTCGCAGGCGGCATGCCCGGAATCCGCGGATATCCGTTCTATGCGATCGAAGGAAACAGGATGCTCACGGCCACAGCGGCCACGAGAATTCCTTTGATGAGGCAGCGCCACATCCCTCTGGGGCCGTTCATTCTCCAGAATATCGTTCTCGGCATGATAGGGCAGGTCGGCGACGCTTGGAGCGAAGGGAGGGAGACGCCGTCGCCTAAGCGGTCCTACGGTGTGCAGTTGAGATTGGGAGGCTTCTCATTCTACAACTATCCGACGGGAATTGGCGTGGAATTACACAGGGGTATAGATAAATTCAAGGCCTTGAATCACCAGTATGGCGGCGACTCACGGCTTTATTTTACACTCCTTTTCGGATTCTAGATGAGACGATCATTACTGATAATGCTGAGCTTCTTGCTCTCCAGTTTGGCCCCGCTTTTAGGCGAATCGAAGCTCCTCAAATATGAGCCTCGATTTCACGGTGCCATTCAGTCTATTGAGGAGCAAGGGCAGGCGGACTCGGTCAGCGCGCCGCCAGATTCCATCTATCCTGCCCGAGGGCTGATTCTCTCGCTTGCTATGCCGGGAGTGGGGGAGTGGTACGCCGGCGCGAAGACAAAGGCACTTCTCTTCTTCGGTGTAGAGGTGGCGGCATGGCTGAGCTGGAAATCGTTTTCCGAAGAGGGCGAAGCGATCGAAAGAAGGTATGAACAGTTCGCTGATGAGCACTGGGATCTCTTCGACTGGTGGCTCAGGACGCCGTGGCTTACCACAACATACGGCGATGTGGTCTGCAAAGGGACGCACCATCTGAACCTATTCCTTCCGGGGCAGACATCGACTATCAGTTCCGACTCGCTCTGCGGTGAATGGATTGAAGGGGTGGAGGTAGTGAGGGATCATGAATTCTATGAAAACGTCGGAAAGTATGATCAGTTCGTCGCCGGCTGGTCTGATCTCTTTATCAGCGACGGAACCAACGGCTGGTGGGAGAAGGAAAAATCTGTTGGGGACAGTGTCGAGATCATTGTTATGACAGACCTGAAAAAGGATTATATTAACGAGCGTGCGAGGGCAAATGATGCTTACCGAATGGCGACATATACCGTGACCGCTATCATGTTCAATCATGTGATAAGCGCATTCGATGCGTTCATCGAAACACGTCGGCGCAAGCTCGGCACAGAACCGAAAACCGCTGTGGGGCTC
>LUOC01000122.1 GCA_001626655.1 Fidelibacterota bacterium REDSEA-S14_B6
GCGTGAGGCCCATCGGCTGAGATGAAAAAGACGCTCTTAGCGACGCTCATTCTCCTGATGCTCGCCCCGCCCCTATCGGGCGAGGATCAGAAAGCTCACGATGAAAGAATGGCGTGGTGGCGGGAGGCGCGGTTTGGTCTCTTCATTCACTGGGGACTCTACGCCGTCCCTGCCGGCGAGTGGGGGGGTGAAACCCGTCATGCCGAATGGATCCGGACCACGGCCCAGATTCCCCTCGAGGAGTACGATCAGCTCGTCCATCGATTCAATCCCGTCAAGTTCGACGCCGACGCCTGGGTCCGAATGGCGAAGGATGCGGGGATGAAGTATATCGTCATCACGACGAAGCACCACGACGGCTTCAGTCTGTTCGACTCAGACCACTCCGATTTTGACATCATGGCGACGCCGTTCAAGCGGGACATCATGGCCGAGCTGGCGGAAGCGTGCCGGAAGTATGGATTGAAAATGTGCTGGTATCACTCCATCATGGACTGGCACCACCCCGACTATCTCCCCCGCCGTAACTGGGAAGACCGCTCGGCGGAAGGGGCCGATTTCGATCGATATATCTCGTACATGAAAAAACAACTGAAAGAGCTGGTAGAGAATTACGGCGACATCGGCGTCCTCTGGTTCGATGGTGAGTGGGAGGAGAGCTGGAGCCAATCTTACGGGAAAGATCTGTACGATTATGTGAGGAGTCTCCAGCCGTCCATTATTATCAATAATCGCGTCGGCGCCGGCCGCGCTGGCATGGCCGGACTGACGAGAGAGGGGGAGTTTGCCGGCGATTTCGGCACACCGGAACAGGAGATTCCGCCCACAGGCCTCCCGGGCGTGGACTGGGAAACGTGCATGACCATGAACAACAACTGGGGTTTCAACAGCCACGACGACAACTGGAAATCGACTGAAGATTTGATTCAGAAGCTCGCCGACATTGCATCGAAGGGCGGCAACTTTTTACTCAACGTAGGGCCGACGGCAGAGGGACTGTTTCCACAGCCGAGCATTGACCGCCTCACCGCTATGGGCGAGTGGATGCGGGTGAACGGTGAGTCGATCTATGGAACCAGCGCGAGCCCCTTCAAACACCTTTCGTGGGGGAGGTGTACTCAGAAGAAAATTGAGGGTGGGACGCGGCTCTACTTTCATCTGTTTGACTGGCCCGCAGACGGGCGGCTGGTGATTCCGGGCATCTACAACGAACCGAAACAGGCATTCCTGCTGTCCAATCAGGAAAAGAAACTGAGGGCGTTCAGGGAGGGCGCATCAATTGTCATCTCACTGCCCCATGCCGCGCCCGATTCCATAAACAGTGTGGTGGTGCTC